>CAZVUF010000084.1:0-10728 GCA_964629355.1 uncultured Pirellulales bacterium
TCATCTATGCAGAAGAAAATGATGCTTTTGATGAAATGCAGAATCGTATCGTCCATGATGTGAACGATTTGATTGTGACACTGGCAGCGAGGCAGAGAATTGATTTGCAGGAAATAACCACAGTGATATGTGCCGGCAACACTGCGATGGTGCATTTTCTGCTGAATCTGGACCCGACGCGAATTCGTAGAGAGCCGTATGTCGCATCAGCCGGTTTTGTACCGCCTATACGAGCCGCAGAAGCAGGGATCCAGATCAATAAGCGAGGTCTATTATACTGTCTGCCCAGTGTCGCTGCTTATGTAGGCAGTGACATTGTAGCAGGAGTCTTAACCACGCGAATTTTTACCAAGAAAGGCATTTCACTTTTTGCTGATATCGGAACGAACGGTGAGGTAGTTCTTGGCAATCGTGACTGGCTTGTCTGTGCTTCAAGCTCGGCAGGGCCTGCGTTTGAAGGTAGTGGTGTTAAGCACGGCATGAGGGCCGGTGCCGGAGCTATTGAAAGATTGAATATTCTTGAAGATGGTTCTATCGAATTTAAGACTATCGGTAATGTTCATCCAGTTGGTATTTGTGGTTCGGGTCTTTTAGATACGCTCGCTGAATTTTTTGTAAATAATATCATAGACCGAACCGGTCGATTCAATTCTAACGGAGAGGTTCGATTAACGGAAGGTGATGAGGGCTTGCAATTCCAATTAGTGCCACAGGCCAACGAGCATCACGAAATAGTCATCACGCAGGCTGATATTGATAATTTGATTCGCTCTAAAGCTGGAGTTTTTGCCGCCATCCAGGTGCTAATGGAGTCCACCCAGATAAAACTGCAAGACCTTGATGCAATTTATTTAGCCGGCGGATTCGGAAACTTCCTGAACGTTCGCCAGGCTGTTACTATTGGAATGCTGCCGGATATACCGCTGGAGAAGATTCACTTTGTTGGAAATACATCGATTGCCGGAGCAAAAACAGTTCTGCTGAGTCGAAAAGCTCTCAAAGCCGCTGAGAAAATTGCCGGAAGTATGACCTATTTTGATTTGATGAGCCATCCGAAGTATATGGATGAGTTTATGAGGGCCAAGTTTCTGCCGCATACGGATTTGTCTTTATTCCCATCGGTAAGAAACGTGAAGTGCGAAACGTGAAGCATTGTGAGACATGAGTGCCTGAGGTGACTAAAATGTCTAAAGTGACTAAAGTTAATAATAACGAATTTGTTAAAGAGCTTGAAAACCGGACACGGGAATTAGCCGTACGCATAATTCATTTAAGTTGCATTTTACCAGATACACCAGAAGCAAGGGTAATAAGAACTCAGATGACAAAATCTGGAACCTCTATCGGTGCAAATTATCGAGAAGCCAACCGTGCCAGGAGCAAAGCAGATTTCAAAAACAAGATTAAGATTTGCGAAAGTGAAGCCAGCGAAACGCAATACTGGCTGGAAATAATTGTAAAACTTAAATGGCTTGACTGGGAGAAAATGAAATGTGATTACCAAGAGTGTGGAGAATTACTTGCTGTTTTTTCGTCTATTGGAAAGAATTAAAGAGGAGTAAAGTGGACTAAAGTGAGCTAAAGTGCCTAAAGTGAGTTAAAATTAAAATTCATAACTTTAGTCACTTCAAACTTTAGGCACTTAAATTACGAGAATGGCAACAACTATAGCAATAAGTGGAAAAGGCGGTTCTGGTAAAACTACCTTAGCTGCAATGATTATTAAGCTTCTACTGGAGCAGTCTGGCAAAGGTGCTATCCTGGCGGTTGATGCTGATCCAAACTCATGTCTGGGCTTGACCCTCGGAGTTCAACCGAATGTCACTATTGCAGACCTCCGCGAAGATGCCCGCGCCAAACCGCCAAGTAATGCAGGCATGGATCGGCTGCGGACTTTCGAATACAGCATTCAGCAGGCGATTACCGAATCGGCGGGATTCGATTTGCTTACAATGGGTCGGCCTGAGGGGCCAGATTGTTACTGCGCTGTAAACAATATGCTGCGAAAATTTCTGGACCAGTTAAGTTCGCAATATCAATATGTCATCATAGACAATGAAGCCGGCATGGAACATCTGTCCCGACGAACTACTAATAATGTGGACCTGCTGTGCATTGTAGCAGAGCCGACGCCTATGGGTGTCGTAACTTCCCAGCGGATTTTTGAACTTGCCAAACGGCTGCCGATTTCTGTAAAACAAATTGGTGTTATATGGAATAGAGCTGAAAGTAGTAAAACACTGGATGGTATGGATATCCTTGGACATATTCCTTATGATAAAGCCTTGTCCGACAGCTCTATGCAGGGTAAAACGATATTCGATCTTGATGAAAATAGTCCTGCATTGGTGGCGGTGTGGAAGATATATGAGGAAAAGCTAAAATTTGTTGCTCGTGTCTCGTGACTCGTTTATAACACGGCTCAAAGCACATGATATAAAAAAATGGAGGTTTTGACATGCAAGTTCCTGAAGTTTCGGAAGGTTTTACTGGCTCAGTCAATAAGATCACTATCGGGGCAACAAAGGCCGACGGCGGTACACGAACCTCAACAGTAACCGTCGGAGGTGCACGCAACGTGATCTATGGCGGCTCTGTCGATAATAAAAGCGAAAAGCCGGTTATTGCTATGGATGTTCTCGATACCAGGCCTAATGATTGGCCCGACGTCTTGGCTGAGCCTTATAAAGATGTGCTCGATAATCCCGCCGACTGGGCTAAAAAGTGCGTGGAGGAGTTTGGGGCCGAGTTAATTTGCATCAAGTTCGAGGGCATCCATCCCAACAAAGCGAATAAAGATGCTGCTCACGCTGTCAAAGTCACAGAGCAAGTGCTCAAAGCAGTTGGTGTCCCTCTTATACTTTGGGGCTGTGGAAACGATGAGAAAGATAACGAGGTTATGCCTAAGGTCAGCGGCGCTGCAAAAGGCCAAAAGTGTCTTATCGGGACCATTAAAGAAGACAATTACAAGTCATTAACTGCTATCGCCTTAGCTGACGGTCATTTTCTTATCAGCGAGGCGCCTTTGGATATTAACATCGGCAAGCAGGTCAATATCTTGGCTTCAGATATGGGCTTTCCGCTTGAGAGGATAGTAGCGTTTCAGGATACGGGGGCGCTGGGTTACGGAATGGAGTATTCATATTCGATTCAAGAACGCCAACGGCTGGCTGCCCTTACTGGTGATAAAATTATGGCCATGCCGATTATCTGTGATGTGGGTTATGAATCTTGGCGAGCAAAAGAGGCCAAGCTCGCAGATGCTCCCGGCTGGGGCGACGCAGCCGACCGTGGGCCGATGTGGGAGGCTACTACTGCTATATGTTTGCTGCAGGCCGGCGCCGATCTAATTCGGATGCGCCATCCCAAGGCGGTGGCTACCGTTAAAAACTTTATCGATGAGATTTGGTGAGTTGTTAATTAACCAGATTAAGGGAGGTTTTAGTAATGATACTGATTGCGGAAAGAATTAACGGGATGTTTAAGGACGTCAAGCAGGCCATCGCGGATAAAAATAAGAAGGTCATTCAGCAGTTAGCAAAGAAGCAGACCGATGCAGGTGCCACATATCTGGACATCAATGTTGGCACCGCTGCAGCCGACCAGGAAGGGACAATGCAATGGCTGGTAGAAGCTATCCAGGAAACATGCTCAACGCCTTTATGTCTTGATTCTCAGAAGCCAGATGTTATCGCTGCAGGATTAAAAGTTGTTAATGCCGAAAACGGACTTCTTCTGAATTCCACCCCATTGAATAAGAAAAACGATGAGGAAATACTTGATAAATTTATAGAAATGGCTGAGAAATCGGGGCCTAAAGTGAGTATTATTACCCTGACTATGGATAAAAACGGTGTACCTCAGGATATTGATACTCGCGTAGCGATAGCTGCGGACATCGTATCAAAGGCTATGGAAAAAGGCTTTGACCCCCAGCGGTTGTTCATAGACCCAATCGTTCTGCCTGTAAAAGTGCCGAACGCCCAGGTACAGCCCGGTAATATTTTATCTGCGATGGACCAAATCAAGTTCCTGTCGGACCCTGCTCCGCACATGACGGTGGGCCTGTCGAACATTTCTCAAGGAGCTATGGAAAGAAGCATGATCAACCGTGTATTTCTGGCTATGGCTATGTCGCACGGCTTGGATTCCGCTATCGCTGATGTGTTTGACCGGGACTTAATGAATGTGGTTGCTACCGGTGACATGTTAATGAACAAACAGATTTATTCGGATTCATTTTTGAAGGTCTATAAGAGCTCGACCGGTTAGACTAAGATATTTAGTTATATGAGCCAGCGGTTAAATGTATCACTTTCAAACTGTATATTTTTTTGCAAAGCATATCTCATATGTAACGAAGCGAAAGTAGAAGATGATCTTTACCCTGCATAGATATATATTTCGGGAACTTTTCAAGGTGTTTTTGCTGGCTGCAGTGGCTTTAACATTGATCCTGAGCCTAGGCAGTATTTTGCTGCCCGTACAGGATTACGGATTAGGACCTCGGCATGCTCTCCATCTAATGGGTTATTTTTTGCCGATAACACTGACCTTTGTTCTGCCGATTGCGGCTTTATTCGCTGGGGCTTTAGTTTACGGCCGCTTTGCAAGTGATAATGAGCTTGATGCCTGCAAGGCAAGTGGAATAAGTTTGTTGACACTGGTTTATCCAGGTCTTGCCTTGGCGATTATGGTCGCGATTGCAAATCTGATTTTGAATTTTCATGTAACACCTGTTTTTGTACACATGGCGGAAAAATCTATAAAAGCCGACGCCAAACAGATACTTTTTCGCAATATCAAGCGAAGAGGATACTATAAGCTGCTACAAGATGAGAGGTGGTACATGATTTATGCTGACTACGCTGACTCACAAAACGATACCCTTTTAGGGGTAGTCGTAGCTGAAGGCGAGACCGACAGAATAAAAAAGGTTACCACTGTAGATACTGCCAAAGTGGAGTTTGATCCTCAAAAGAGATTCAATGAAGTTAGAATAACCGCGCGTAATCCATACCATATTAGCTCTGATGATAATATATGGTTCTCGTCTGAGTGGGTATCGTTCTCAAGAGAGTTCGGATCACTATTAGCTGATGATATAAAGTTCAAAAATATTCGTGAAATGAAGAAGATTCAGGCTGATCCTATGCGCTTTGACCCCATTGCAAAGCTTGCTAACAAGACTTATGCACAGTTTAATGCAGATTTATTAGCGCAGGACATTGCAGCTAAAGTCGCTGGTGATACTAATATTTTTTATTCACTGCACAGTGGGGATAAGTTTGTTGAATTTACAGCTAAGAATTGTACGGTAAAAGACCAGAAGCAAATTGAGCTTTCTGAAGGAGTTGTTGTTAAAGAAACTAATGTAATTATTGAAGGCGGGAAGGTTAAAAAGCTCCCCTTTAGGACTCTGCGGTGTGAGAAGGCACTGCTGCATATTGAAGGCGAAGATTCGCCGTCGGTATTAACGATAGCTATGGAGCTTTACAGTCCCGCCTGGCAGCACGTGGATGGACAGAAAGGTGTGGTGATTGGAAGACTTAGAATTGCAGGCTTGATTCTGCCGGTAAACGTGGACATAAGAGAGAGATTTGGGACCGAGTATGTTTTGGACGCTATCCAAAAAGCTACAAGGTCATCAATATTACAGAATGGTCCAAGTCTGGAGCTAAAGAGCCTGCAACATGAGCTTCAGAGAAATGTGCAAAAGACATTAGCTGAAATTGCAGGAGAGCTGTATTCAAGACTTGTGTTTGGTATCGGCTGTATATTCATGATATTGATTGGCATTGGACTGGGTATCATGTGGAAGGGCGGCCATCTTCTCAGTGCTTTTGCTGCGAGCTGTATACCAGCGGCTGTGCTTATAGTGTGCATCATGTGTGGTAGAAATATTACTGAAAACCTCGGTTCACAAGGTGTTTCAGGTATAGTATTGATGTGGACAGGTCTTGGATTTTTGTTGCTTCTGTCGGCGATTATATATTATAGGTTGGCGAAGAATTAGCACCTTTGATGCAGTAAAGCTAACATTAAAGGCAGTGCATTAGTAGGGGCGTGTATCTTGCAGATAAAATTAGCTACATTAATTGGATTTAGGTTACCGTTTTATACTATAAGCGCATCGGCTCTTTTAATATTGGTGTCATTTACTAATTGTAATGCAAGGTTTCTAATTATTATAGATAAGCTAATATTAGTTACAATAGTATTGATGCCTGTTGTATTTGCTTTAGGAGTCATAGTGTGGATAATTGCTGTGGTCAAATTCAATAAGAAGAGAACTCCGCTTATAGGTGTTGTTTTGAATATTTTGTTGTTAGTTGCGTTGTTGTGTTTTATCAAGCCTTTTTTAGTAGAGTTCAAGTTTTTAATTTAAGGACGTTGTATCTGTGGATAGGTTCAAAGTAGTAAGCCTTTCAAAGTTGAAAAGGTTGCCTTGGTGGATGCTTATTATCTTTCTGATAGCGACGGCCTGTGGCTATTATATTGTTTTTTTCAAAGTAATGGGAAATTTTCGAGAGGTGGTCCCGCAGAAAGTTTATCGTTCCGGTCAGCCTGCGCCTGCACAGCTTAGAAATTGGGTCAAACGGTATAAAATTAAAACAATACTAAACCTGCGTGGCCACAAGCAGAAGGATATTGAGATAGAAGAGGCGGTAGCAAGTGAGTTAGGTTTGAAGATGATTTCCATGGATGTCAGCTCGTACAGGCTTCCGGCTAAGTATATATTGCTCCGATTGATACAAGCTGTCGAGACTATGGAATTGCCTGTACTGATTCATTGTCGCTCAGGCATTGACCGGGCTGGTATGGTTAGCGTACTGGCAGCTATGGCACGTGGTAATTTAGACTACGATGAGGCGAAGTGGCAGGCTTACATTGCACCGGGACCATGGAAAAGAAAAAAGTTTAAAAACCGCGGATATTTTAAGGATTACTCTCACATTAGTGATGTATTTAAACTCTATGACGATTACTGCGAGAATAACGGTCTGGATACAAACGATTGGCAACAGTTCAAACAATGGGTTGTTAATGCGGAGTCATTGCCTGAGATAGAACCTTAGTAATCGGCATGAACATTGAGGTAAGTTTAAATGTTTTGAGAGTCGGTGGGCGTAAAGATTCTAATCGTAAGTAAATAGATACGCTTCACATAACAATAGAACGGGCATGAAAATATTAGATAGATATATTGCAAAGAATTTTTTGCTTGGATACGCAATCGCCTTTTTTGTCCTGATAGGCATGCGAATCATTATTGATTTGTTCATGAACCTCGATGAATTTACCGAGCACACCGACCTTGGTGTTCTTGCTGTTGTTAAAAATATATTGGTCTTTTACGGCCTGAATACCACGCTATACTTTCGTGATTTTGCGGGAATGATCGCTGTTGTGGCGGCGGCTTTTTCGCTGAGTAAGATGGTTCGCTTTAATGAGCTTGTTGCTATAATGGCTTCGGGTGTCAGTCTGAAGCGGGTAATTGAGCCAATTGTGCTTCTCTCATTTTTATTGACTGGCTTATTGGTAATTGACCAGGAGTTTATAATACCATCGCTTAGTGACAAACTTGTTCGTGGCCATGATGATATTCCGGGACAGGAACACTATGGTGTATGGTTTATCGATGATAGTGAGAGTTCGCTCATTTGCTCTCAGAAATTTGACGTTGAAACATCCACTTTGTATAAGCCGACTATTATCATCCGCCGAAAAAACGAGCCTGGTATTTGGGAAGTAGTAGGTCTAATATCAGCTGAAAAGGCAACGGATGTTCGTAAAAACGGTCAGTGGCTTCTGACTAACGGACGATCTATTGCAAAAGATTCTACAAAAGGTCCTCAGCCGATAAGTGTTTACAATAGCGATGTTACTGCAAAAGACATTCCTGTTAGGTGTGAGTCTGAACATAAAACTTTATTGAGCTGGCGACAGTTAGCCACCCTTGCAGCGCAGGCACAACACGGAGCAAAAATCACAGATTTACGTCAGCTTTACAGCCAGAAGCACTTTCGTATTACTGAGCCGATTATTAACCTGGCAATGCTGATGGTATGTCTGCCGATTTTGGTTTGCCGTAACCCGAAGTCTTTAAAATCTGCTGTTATGATGAGCTTTTGTATGGTAGGAGCGTGCTTTATTACCTCTTTTATCTGCAAAATGTTTGCTCCGGAAGCCAATAGCTTTTACCAGATAGGATTTTGGGCGTGGCTGCCGGTTTTTATATTCCTGCCTATGGCCTTTGTTGAATTGGACTTGATGAAGACATAGTCTCTGTTGAAATATTTAGCTGTGTGTGACGCTGGCCAGGTGTTTTATTGCCTTTTGGATTTCCTTGTTTATTCTGACACTACACCATTGTTGACCGCACATAGAACAATAATCAGCAGAGGAGATTCGATCTGTCCCCATTTCTTTACAGGCCTCAAGGTGCATAGCTTCGGCTGTTTGTGGATTGAGTGATGCAGCCAGATGAGTTTTCCAATCTAAGTTTGCCCGTGCGGTGCTTAGTTTCTTATCCTGCTCGGAGGCGCCATTTAAGCCGCGTGCAACATCTGCTGCATGAGCAGCGATTTTAGCTGCGATTACACCGGCTCTAACATCATCTGCATTCGGCAGGCCTAAATGTTCTTTAGGCGTGACATAGCACAGAAACGATGCGCCGTAATAAGCGGCAGCCGTGCCGCCGATCGCCGATGTTATGTGATCATAACCTGCTGCAATATCAGTCACCAACGGTCCGAGGACATAAAACGGAGCACCATGACAAATCTTTTGTTGAATCTCCATATTGTATTGTATCTGATTAAACGGTACATGCCCGGGTCCTTCAACCATAACCTGACAGCCTTTTTCCTGTGCTCTCTGGGTAAGTTCACCTAACGTCCTTAATTCCGCAATTTGAGCCTCATCGGTGGCGTCAGCAATAGCACCTGGTCGAAGACCATCGCCAAGAGAAAAACAGACGTCGTATTCAGCCAATATATCACACAAATCATCGAAAATTTCGTACAATGGATTTTGCTTGTTGTGATACAGCATCCATTTTGCTAATAGTGCACCGCCTCGGCTGACAATACCTGCTACACGATGCTCGAGTAACGGCAGATGCTCTTTTAATACACCGGCATGGATAGTAAAAAAATCCACACCTTGTTTAGCTTGTTTTTCGATAACTTCGTATATTATTTTGTTGTTTATGTCTTCGACGTCACGGTCTTTAATCATTTCATAAATGGGCACTGTTCCAAATGGCACAGGACAGCAGACAAGAAGCTCACAGCGAATCTCATCGAGATTGCCGCCGGTACTTAAATCCATAATCGTATCAGTACCGGCTGCCAGAGCAACCTGCATCTTTTCTATTTCAGCCTGGGCCGAGCATCGTTCACTACTTGTGCCGATATTTGCATTTACCTTTGTGCGAAGCACACGGCCTATACCAGTTGGCATCAGATTGTTTTTTAGATGTAACTTATTAGCCGGTATTACCAAACGACCGGCAGCAAGCTCGGCCCGAACAAGCTCAGCTTCGATGTTTTCACTTTCAGCGATAACTCTTATTTGTTCGGTGAATGTTCCAGCTTTCGCGGCTTGTAATTGCGTTGTCATTTTGAACTCCATTATCGTAATAAAAAATCGCTTCTTACAGGAAGCGATTTTTTATTAAGCTCAAGATTAATTTTTATTACAGCCAATCGCTTTCCTACGCAGGCATATCCGCCAAGTCGGCAATTGTCCTGATCAGGTTCAGAGGGTTTTTTTCTCAGGCCTACTCTTCTTCAGGCCACCCCTAGCGAACTGAAAGTTATTATAGCATCTTGCTTTTGTCAGTCAACAGGGGCATTCTACAAAAAAAATGTGAAAAAAACTTGATTTTTTCAAACAATTGTTTTAAACTTTCGTATAAAACAGATGTTTAAGGATAAAACTATGGGTGTTTTGCAGGAAAACGAGGTCAGTAGCAAAGCAAAAAAGAGTGTTCAGGACCGTTTGCTTGACGCGGCAGAGGAGCTTTTGTGTGAACATGGCTTTGATAACACGAGCGTTCGCAAGATTGCAGCTGTTGCAAACTGTAACATCGCGTCAGTCAATTACTATTTCGGTAGCAAGGACAAGTTATACCTTGAGGTTTGGCGTCGTCATCTTGGTGTGATGCGTGATACTCGCCTTGCAAGCATCGAGAAAGTAATGTCTCAAAAAGGTGGTAATCCAAGCTTGGAGGAGTTGCTTACCTCGTATGCAAACGCATTTGTAGAACCTTTGGTAGATAAAGACAAGGGCAGCCGGTTTATAAAACTTATGTCCAGGGAGATGGTCGATCGGCATTTGCCGCAAAATGTCTTTCTTGATGAGATGATTATTCCCGTTATGAATGCACTACAGCAGGCATTAATAAGAATTTGTCCGAACCTGGACAAAGTAAATGCACGCTTGTCTATTCTATCTCTTATTGGCCAGTTGGTGCACACAAGCATTGCGGAAATTATGCTCGAGCAGGGTGATAATCCAGAGATGCAAAAGTTTGAGTTGGCTAAAGTAGTCCAGCATATTGTAAAGTTTTCCGCTGCCGGGATTCAGGCTTATACCGAGGAGAAGACGGCATGAAAACAAAATCTACTCTATTTGATAGACGAAGGGCGAGTTTGGGCGTAATCTTTGCTATATATTGCTTTGAGACGTTGATGATTGCCGGTTGTGTTAGCAGTAAAC
>CAZVUF010000085.1:0-10379 GCA_964629355.1 uncultured Pirellulales bacterium
TGCTCATCACTTTAATCCTTTCACTGTAACCGGATTCTCTGCCGGTCTTAATATTCAATGATAGTCCAAAACACATAACCACAGACTTACTGTCAGATTACAGAAATATGCCCTTCTTGTCAAATTCACAATTACGCTGCGATAGCAAAATCAACAATTGCCCAACATTTTTAACAGTTTTACTCCAATTGAGGTCGCTGTGACGATGGAAGTCGAGCAAGATAATCCTCCCATTGAAATCACAGAAATCTTTTAAAAGAAATTACCATCACCGACTCAGCCGGATAACACTCTGAAGGGAATGAAAGGTATCGGACTTAGCCCATAGTTTTATCACGGATTTATCTATTTGTCTTATCCAAAAGACCTCCGGTTCGCAGCCAATCGGCGCATCGAGCCGGCCAGCTTGATACAGCACCTTTGTCTTTACCGAGACCAAATCCGTGGCCACCATTTTCATAAATGTGCATTTCAGCCGGAACTTTAACCTTTCGCAGTGCCAGATAAAAATTGATGCTGTTTTCCGGCGGCACAGCTTTATCATCATTGGCATGCACTAAAAAAGTGGGCGGTGTTTCAGGCGTCACCTGTGTCTCATTGGACAAATGTGCAACGAGATTCTGATCCGGGTTCTTGCCGAGCAAATTCAGTTTGGAGCCAGAATGTGTATATAACTCGGTAAGTGTGATAACCGGATAAACCAATATCATAAAATCTGGCCGACAGCTAACTTGATCTATTGAGTCTTTTAGCTCGTAATAATTTTTATTAAAGTGCGTACCTTCGCTTGAAGCCAAGTGTCCACCTGCAGAAAATCCGAGGATTCCTATTCGGTTCGGATCAACATTCCATTCTTTTGCCCGGCTGCGCACCATTCGGATTGCTCGTTGGGCGTCTTGTAATGGTGCCGGATGACCATAGCCTGCACCACTATTGCGGTGACGGTATTTAAGAATAAAAGCAGTAACACCAAGTGAATTGAGCCACTTAGCGACTTGGCGTCCCTCGTGATCCATAGCCAAATGACCATACCCGCCGCCGGGACAGATTACAACTCCACAACCGGTAGCTTCCTGCTCTGTTGGCGGGTAAATCGTAAGAGTTGGTTTGTCACCATCCGTATCACCTTCAGCACCAGGCGCACCGTCTGGCCAGAGCGGAACAAAATTAAGCGAAATTTGGTCTTCCTTTGTAGTACCAATCGTACCATAAGACATCACAATAATAACACAAACAATAATAGTTCTAAAACATCTATTCATCTTCACTGCTCCTTAAATAATAGTAAAAGCTACCGGTTTTTTGGCTTTCTCGTATTCATTTTGGTTTCCAGAATTCAGAAGAGAAATACAGTTGACTCTACGATTTGATTTGTCTTCGACCCTGACTTTGGTGACAGCTCTGTTTTTGGCAAAAAAGATGGTTCAAACTCTTTGTAAATCGCTCGACAGTGTGGACTGAACCCTTAGCACCGCAGAGGCATCGCTCAATACAAGCTGCTTTATTAAACTGGCCGGAACCAGGGTAATTCCCATATTGAAGATTTTTTCTTCAACCATTGAAGCTATCATGCGTGCCGTTTGCCAGCAGATACCGTGCTTTGTCACCAGGTCATTGACTATTATCGTCTTATCCCATCGAGATCTAACGGTTGTTTCATTGATACTGCTGAGCAACTCTGCATCCGCCAGTTCCTGGATGTCAATTCCAATAACCTCGATTCGGGACCGTTTAAGTTTACGTTCGAAATGGTGCTCATTAAGCGCTATTGCAGCTTCTTCACAGCCCGTGGCTGCCAGAACTGCCTTTATTACGGAAAAGACCTCGTTACTTGCCACACTGTGCCGGTCTTGTTGATGATAGAGATAGTATGTCACCACCTCTGCAAGCTCTTCGGCAAGGTATACATCAGCTTGACCGGTCCTGCCAAGAGCATTATTAATAGTCCCCATAACTTTGGTGTGCAAATACTCCTCGACAGCTCCATCTGCCTTTACGACTTTGAGTTGCATTCTCAACTCCTCCAGCTCCTCTATAACTCGGATAAATCTAACAAAAAAACAAAAAATGTAAAGAAAAAAGCCGATAAATTTTTCATAATTTAATGATTTTGCTCTTCTACTAAGTGTTTCCCCTTATTGGCCAAAAAGCTTCAACTGTTCCAAGGGTTCTGCCTCTTTGATAACCCGGCTGACTTCCTCGATTAGCTCACCTGCATCTTTGAAGCCGCGATAGACACTTGCGAAACGAATATACGCAACCTTGTCAACAGTGCGAAGATGCTTCATCACGCTTTCGCCGATAAAAGCAGAGCAGACCTCTTTATCAAAGTTTTTGAATATGTCTTCCTCAACTTTGTCAGCTACTTGCTGGATTTGCTCTGCTGAAACAGGTCTTTTGTAGCAAGCCTTTTGCAAACCAACAATTACCTTTTCTCTATCGTAAGGAATCCGTGACTTGTCTTTTTTCACTATGTACAATTTGAAGCTCTCGCCTGTCTTTTCGTATGTAGTAAAGCGTCTTTTGCACGCGAGGCACTGGCGTCGGCGCCTGATAACTCTGCCGGAATCGCTTGAGCGGGAATCAATAACCCTATCCTGGTCTTCCTTGCAAAAGGGACATCTCACAAGTCAAGCCAACCTCCTTTGCTTGTAAACGTTTTGCTATTCTGCCCTCTATACGCCAATTTCCAGCGACAATCAATACTACACAATATTTCGCGCGCATATATATTCTAAAGACAACATATAGTATGTCAAAGAAAATTTTACTGCGTAAAATATGAAGGATAAACCCCCAAAACCATGGGCTAAGCTGTTTCTGCAGTCGGAGGCACTTAAAACCGTAACGCTAATTTGCCCCTTGCAGTTTACTACTGTCGCTGTACCTTACGAAAATCTCCCCAAATTTTACCGGGGCCTATACCGAATCAACTCATGCTACATAGCATATTTCACAGAGCATCATCGGTATAGGCCGTGGTTTAATACAGTCTGTTTCGATTAAATATAAACCGAGTCTAACAGCGATGTACAATTAACCGTTATTCAGTGACTGGTGGACGATACAGCCGAATGTCATCAAAGAACATTGTTCCAAGACCGCCGGGCGTTGTCATATCGCCTTTGGTTCCGAAGCCAATAGCGAGCTTATCAACACCGCTTAGGTTTACACCCTGGTCGGCAAATCTCTGCAATGGAATAGCCCACTCCGTCCACGGTTCAATATTCACGGCATTAGGGTCATCGTGGTACAAAACCGCAGTTTTGGTGCCACTTGTCAGAGCGACATACATCGGCTCAATGCTGTTACTAACTACGCCAATGTCCTGGTCACCCCACTGTGAACCAACATTTGTGTTAGGAAAGCTGACATTGGAGAATTTGGCCTCACACACTTTTGTAACATCGTGGCTGGTCACTGCTAAGCCTATGTATATGGGCATAGTCATCTGCATTACCCTCAAACCGAACTGTGTCCATGTAACGCCGTCTGGCGAACGAGATGCCCTGATAAGTCCACCTGTCGTACGCTCTAATTTCAGCCAGTAAGGTGCCATAGCATTCGGGTCGAGATCATCATCCCCTCTTTCTGAGGTACCGTCGACGGTTAGACGATTTTGGAACCGCAGTCCCTTTTCAGGGTCAGGTGTGAGCAGCAGCGTGGTATTTTTCGAACCCGGCTCGAGTGAATCACGAATCATTATCCCCGCCTTCGAATCTTTATTAATGACTTCAAGACTTTCGACCTTTGCTATAATCGAGCAGGCGCCGCTGGCAACCTCCTTATATGCGAAGTGGAACTGGTCGGCATTGCCCCAGATATCCGCACCGGTGGATTTAATTGAGTAAGTGCCTGCCGGGGCCTCCACGAAGCCGCCGCGATACGCAAGATAACCCTTGTGCCACAGCGATAATGATATAACGCCGTCTCTGGTCCAGTTACGGTCCGAACCGCTTAATTCCCTCTCCGCCTCTGAATACTTCATATTATTGTTATAGAAATACGGCATTGACTGCTCGCCGCTGCGAATGATCGAAGTCTCAACAAAATGCTCATACTTGGCAAAATCCGGATTAGGATAACCGACAGTAGCACCGTTAGTAGTCGTGCCGTAGCCATCCTTCCATGTGTCAAATATCCTGTCAAATGGGTAGTCGTTGTAGTCCTCGAAATCGTCCACAACAAGAAAGTTAAGTGCGGTAAAGCTCCAGATTTCACCTCTCCATGGACTATTTGGGTCCAGATCATTGACTTCATCGATTCGCCAGTAATAGGTCTTGCCATATTCGAGCGTGCCGGGATCATAAGTTTCAGCAGTCTGGTCTTGTCCGACCAGTACATTCCGCGGTTCATCGACCGAGGCTAGATTGACATCGTTGAAATCTGTTCCAAAGTACACATTATGTTTGCTGGCATACATTCCTTTATGCCAGCTAAGATCCGTATCGCGCGGCACTTCTACCTGGCCATCAGCTGGGAGTGGGCTGTATGGCTGCGGCTGAAGTCTTATACCCAGCGCAAAGTTGATAGACGATTCTAAAAGTTTAAAGGCGTTCTCATTCCATACAAGATAAGATATTTCATCGAAGCCGAAACAAACGCGGATATCGGCTGCTTTTGGGGGGCTACCGTCCGCGGGAAGTAAAGCCAAATCAGCTCCCTTTTCATAAACGTACAAACAAGGGTAAGTGACGTCATCACTTAAGGTAGCTTGTGCAATTACGGTGGCCTTGCTACCTGGGGTGCCTGTAGCAAATCGAGGTATACCGCGAGGTCCGTTAACATCAGTAAGAACGGACACGGTTCCGGTTAAACCAGCAGCCAGAGGATGTCCGGGTGCAACTATCTCTACGTCTGTTGTGGCAACAGCGACACCTTGGTCGGCAGCTCCAGGGGTAAGTGTACACAGACCCATCTCGTCCCAGCCCCAAGGCTCGCCGACTACCATAGGAGCAGGAACTCCCGTGATTTTTGTCCTGACATTGCCGGAGCCTACCGATTCGGATATAAAGACCACATCTGCGGCAAGACAGGCGGTCTCCATATCTAACTCGGCCGTATTGTCGTCTAAATAGGTTACTGTATGTCCAAGGCCTTCCAAATAGGCTTTAATCGCATCATCTCCCTGCTGCATCAATTCATTCGACGCGTCCAATGCCGCGATAAACAAAATATTAGCTCCCCTGGCTCCGGTGAACGAAAAAGATATTACTACCAGACAAAGCAAAAACTGTACAAATTTTTTCTCCAACATAATTTATTCCTCCAAATAAAAGCCTCAATTACCCAGAATCCTTAAAAAACATGATAGAACATGACAGAAATCAACTTTTGACATAATAAATCCTCCTTCACAAAACTGCCATCGAATGTTCTGACCACACACCAAAAACCAAAAGGTAAAATTACATTTACCTACTGTATTTATACCAAATTACCCGCTCGCACCTCAAGGAAAATCTTTATTTTTACTTCGTAAAACCACATAGTTAGATAAGCATACGTAATCAGCAAGCTTATGACAACTTATAGTGAGCCAAGAACAGACGAATTACTAAGATTTCAATTAAAAAAACAGGGCCCATACCGAGTTGCTTCGGTATGGGCCCTTAAATTCTCAAAAGGCAAATATTCAACTCCGACGTTTACTGTTATCGATCAAGGAAACAGAAGCTGGATATCATCAATATACAACGTTCCTGCACCACCAGCCTGCGGATTTGCCCTGTCGCCGACGCCAATGGCTATCTCCTTGACGGCCTGCAGATTTACACCGATAAAGTCCGTCAGCGGAATATTCCACTCTGTCCAGCTTCCTATGGTTGATGCAGCCGGGTCCGGATACCTTACCACCGCGCTATTACCGGTGCTATCCTCAAGGACTACATACATTGACTCGGCAATGTTACTTTCTATGCCGATGTCCTGAGACTGCCAATCGCCTGTAGCAGCGCCGTCAATATTAAAATTAGAGAAATTGGCTGTGCACTTTGCATTAACGTTATGGCTGGTCAGGCATAAGCCTATATATACATCTGTAAGCATGGGCATAGTCACCGAGCCTACTGACTGCCAGCTATTTCCATTGGCTGAATACTCGCCTGTAAATGTATTGCCGCTGCGGGTTAGTTTCACCCATTGCGGAGCTCTTACATCGGCGACTGTAACTTCCTCGCTGCCGCCGCCCTGAGTCGGACGGTCCTGCAAGGAAACTCCGCCACCGGGCGTTACAACCATCATAACGTGTTTAGCGTCTGCAGCCAACGTCTCACGAATCATCACACCCGCTTTAGCCCATGGGTCGGTGTTACTGACGCTGACCACTTTTACCGTTATGCTCCCAACGCCGGAGAACTGTTTATAACCAAAGTGGAACTGGTCGGACGTACCCCATATATCCGCGCCGCCAGCGGTCATCAGATAAATCGGTGGAATGGCTCTGAAGCTGCCGACAGATGCAGGTATGCCTCTGAACCACAGCGTTAGGGACTCAGCACCATATACTGTCCAATCCTGAGGCTCAGCTAACTGGCGTTCGGCCTCTGAAAAAGTGAGTGTTCCGCTCTGTTCATAGTCAGTTCCCTCGTTCACAGTACCATCGTTGTCGTAGCGCATATACATGGATTGATAGTCACCATGAACTATCCGCCTTTCGGCAAATGGCGGATCAAGGTGTCCTACGGTCATGCCTGTATTATTCACATAGTAGTCTCCCCATGTATCGAATATCCTGTTGCTTATGTCGTTATAGTCTTCAAAGTCATCCACGACAAGAAAATTGCCTGTGGTAAAACTCCAGACAGGACCTCTCTGCAGACCATCGGGTTGGGTACTACGGATCTCATCGACCCGCCAGTAGTAGGTCGTGTTGAATTCGAGGGTTCCTGGCTTAAAGCTATTTACATCAATATTTACATAAGTAACGTTCGGATGGCTGTCCACACTGGCGTCATTGACATCGTCAAAGTTAGCGCCGAAATACACATCGTGTGCATCAGCATTCGTGCCCGTCATCCAGTTAAGGGTAGGCTCGGTCTGCACATCCGTCGCCCGATTAGCAGGATGTGGTAGAGCAGCGACTCCGCTTTTGAGTAATCGCGCATTGTCGAAGTAATAAGTTACAGCACCAATACTTGGATCATGACCCTGTGCAATATTAATTTGCAACCCTGAACCAGCGGGAATTTCTGCAACAGGAATACTTGAATAATCCCAGATAAGTGTCCTTGTATCATCCCCGAAACTCGGATCCCAGTTACCAGGGGCATCAGGATTACTCGTATCACTAACAGGATTAGCTATCTCCCTCCAATCCCAATTAAACGCTTCAGCATTGATAGCAATTTTTTCAAAGTTGGACCAGGAGTGCCCCTGCCACTCGGAAGCGACCCACGTCACGTCCAACGCAAAGAGGTCATTAGCCTTAAAGGCTTCAAGCTGCGCAGGGCTGAGGTAGAGACGCAGAATCCAGTAACTTGCTTGACCAGCAGCTATGCCCAGCTTGAGGCTCTTGTCGTTCAACGTGGCCCCGGTAGTGCTGTAACTAAATGTTATATAACTCGCAGTGTCCGGATACTTAACCCAAGTGTCCGTGGTGTCTTCCCAGTCGCCTAACACATAGCCACCACCTTCGCGATACTGAGTCGCAAAACTCCAGACATCACCTTTCCACAGCTTATCCGGGTGGGCATCATTGACCTCATCAATTCGCCAGAAGTAGGTCTTGCCGTATTCAAGTTCGCCTGGATTGAAACTATTAGCGTCCTGATTTTGACCAACGAGGACACTATTGGGGTCATTAGTTTCGCTCGCGTCGTTTACATCGTTAAATTTAGTACCGAAATACACATTGTGTTTACTGGCATACACACCTGGCGTCCAGTTAAGAGTTGCCCCAATAGACACGTCTCTTCCACCATCTTCCGGATCCGGATCGTAAGCCGCTCCTTCACCGAATATTTGTACATTATCCAGATAGTAAATTCCGCCGGGATCATATCCACCCCAATTAGTGTTGAAGACAAACCTTAAATACTCGAGGTTGTTATAGTCGATCTGGTTATGAGCCAATGAGTAATTGTATATGATGTTCATCGGCTCATCCCCACTTGCAGGAGCCCAATTTGTGGTCCCAGCAGTACCAATCCATAAATCCCACTCTTTACCCGCTACTGTGCTGCCTGCATTGATATCAAGAGTAATTTCGCAATATGAGCTTCCCACATCGGTCCATTCGGAAGTTAGCCGAGTGATATCTACCGAGAGTTTTAGGTTCTTCCTAAATTCATCAACCTTATTGTTCGCTACCAGGTCGTACATGATAGTTCGCTGATTGCCGGTAATTGCCTCTATCCTGATGCTATTTTGGTTTAATTTAGCCCCATTTTCGCTGAAGCTTAGCGAGACATTGGGATCGTTGGGATAGTAAAGGGTCCATCCATCCATATTGTTTTCAAAATCTCCTATCCCTATGCCGTAAGTCGTAGACGCCAGACTCAGTACCAATATAAAAGGAATTAGATAAATCAACCCGCCCCAGTAAGTCTTCGATTTTCTACACATAATATTCCTCCTTCAAAAAAGTTAACACAATAATGTGCTTTGGCCAAACACCAAAACAACAGCTCAAAACACAGAAGACCGAATATATAATATGAATACTGAATTATCCCGCTACGGCTCGGCCTTCGCCGAGACGAGTGAAAACCTTACACCCTTCCAACTCCACCTGGACTTCCCAACTCCGCGAAGCGCTTTGGCGGAGCAGGCCGCCGGACAAGCACTCAACTCTCTGCCGATAAAAAGAACTTATATGAACTGACTGTTACCTCCTTCCTTTCAAAGCCCAATCCCTCTGAAGCCAGATATTCAATATGGGCTGTTTAATGAAATGCAACTTTATCACCTCCACGGCATTAACTTCTCAATATAATTGCGCACTTTATAATACAACTGCCCTATGGAAGGCCATAGAAACTAAATGCCTTGGAGAACCAAAGCCTACAAGCTTTCATACTTGTATTTATACCAAATTAACCACCTGAATCTCAAGAAAAATCTTAATTTTGTCTCATAAAACCACAAAGTCACATAAGCTCAAATAATCAGCAAGCTTACACTGACTCGTCGAGCCTTGAGGACGAACGAGAGAATAAGAATTTAAGATATGGCTTCAATACTAAAAAACAGGGCCTATACGAAATAATTTTAAGCTTAAAACTATAAACTTAAAACTTTCGTATAGGCCCCGAATTGATACTTGGTGCTTATGCTAACTGCTACTGCTCAGAAGCAGGAAAACGCAGTCCAATATCATCAATATATAGCGTACCTGCACCACCATGCTGTGGATTTGCCCTGTCGCCGACGCCAATGGCCATATTCTTGATATTCTGCATATTCACACTTGCAAAATCCGCCAGCGGAATATCCCATGGCGTCCAGACATTTAAGGTCGTTGCCGCCGGGTCTGGATGATTGACGACAGCACTGTTGCCAGCGCTATCCTGCACTACTACGTAAAGCTGCTCAGCATTGTTACTTTGTATACCAATATCCTGTGATTGCCAATCGCCTGTAACTGCGCCGCTCATGGCAACATCAGAAAACTCGGCTATGCACGTTTCATTGACATTATGGCTTGTCAAACATAAGCCTATATAAGTGTCCACAGACATGTTAATCGTTAATGGATCACCTATTGCCACCCAGTTATTCCCATTAGTTGAGTATTCGGTGATAAACGTGTTACCGCTGCGTGTCAATCTTACCCACTGCGGAGCGGTGATGCCGGTTTGTGTTGTTGACTCGCTGTCATTGTTAGCAATTAGACGACGCTGAAAAGAAACTCCACTACTCGGCGTGACGACCACCATTGCGTGTACTGAACCTGGATCCAGCGACTCGCGAATCATCACACCAGCCTTGGCCCACGGGTCGGTATCAGTAACACTGGCGACTCTCGCTGTTATGCTACCAAGGTTGGAGAGCCGCTTGTAGGCAAAATGGAACTGGTCAGCCGTACCCCAGATATCCGCACCACCAGCGGTCATCGTAATCGGCGACCCGATTGTGAAGCTACCCACAGATGCTGGTATGCCTCTGAACCATAACGCTAAGGACTGAACACCGTTTGCGGTCCAATCTCCCTCAGGGATCCATTGACGCTCGGCTTCAGAATAAAACAGAGTCCCACTCTGCTCATAGCCGGTACCCTCGTTCACGATCCCATCGTTGTCGTAATGCATGTACATGGATTGAGAGCCGTTGTGAACTATGCTTTGCTCAGCGAATGGTGGATCAAGATGCCCCACAGTCATGCCGGTATTATTCACGAAGTAGTCCACCCAGACATCGTATATCTTATTATTGATGTC
>CAZVUF010000086.1:0-10272 GCA_964629355.1 uncultured Pirellulales bacterium
GTCGAAGTAATAAAGACCTCTGACATCTGCCATTGTGGCGATACTCAACGTCAGGGTTTCAGGTTCAGCAGGAAGCAAACTAAAATCAACAGCAGAGTAGTCCCAGGTAAACCTCGTCGTATTCAAGCTACCAGCAGAACCAATAATCGTTTCACTCATAGGCGCTAACTGCAACCGTCCAATCCCGTCGCCATTGAAAACAATACTTTCGATATCCCCTCCAAACGAGATAGTATTCCATGTCACGTCCAAAGAGAATTGGTTGTTAGCCAAAAATTGGTGAGTAAAACCAGTTTCGTTAATCGGGATTAGCACAGCCTCATACCATTCTTCCGGAGCTTCCACCGTGAGGCTGTAGTTGTTCAATGTGGCCCCAACAGTACTGTAGCCTAACACCATATTGGGGTCATTGGGGTCTACGGCGACCCATCCATCCATCTGCTGTTCCCAGTCGCCGATAACAGTGCTTTTTGCGCCCAGAAGAAAAGTCGTAAAGTGCCAGACAGTACCTTTCACGGGGGTGCCGCCAATAACATCATCGATCCGCCAGTAATAAGTCGTACCATTAGTGGTTCCGCTTAAAGGATAGTTGTTAGGATCCTGGTTCTCGCTATAAAACAGCAAGCCCGTTTGGTCTGTTCTGTCGGCGTCGTTCACATTGTTAAAATCGGTGCCGACATATACATCGAATGTGTCAGACGGTGATGCTTCATCCCACTTAAGGGTGGGATTAAGCTCCATACCCCACGCACCGTTTCGCGGTTGCTCGTTACGGCTGGCCAGTAGTTGTATATTGTCAATGTACCAGGTTCCGTTACCGGTGTAACCACCAGTACTGGTGGCGATTATAATCTCTACACCCGTAGCAGCGGCGGGCATCTGCCTTTTAAATAGAGTGTAGTCCCAGGTAACTGTCATCGTATCGTTAGCGTTGAGGTCATTACTATCCCAATCACCACGGTTGCCTAAGCCAGTCAATGCATACCTCCTGTTGTCCTGGACGCGCAAGTCGATGTTGCACCAATGGTTTCCGGTTCCACGTGTCCACTCGTCAGCCAACCGTGTGACATCTATCGAGATGATGTTGTTAGCCTTGAAGGCATCACCATTCACATTGGTATTGATTATAAACCAGTACCATCCGGTCGGCTGCACTGCCTTCAGACTGGAGCTGCCTAATGTGACCCCGGCCGTGCTGTAACTAAAAGTAGGATTCCCGGGAGGACCCCAGGTGCATGCTGCCCATCCGTCCATCTGCTGCTCAAAGTTGCCTATCACGATGCCGTAAGTCGGGCAAGCTACGCTAAGCAGCAGGACAACTGAAATTAAGGAAACCATTTTCACAAACATGTTTATCCTCCCTTTATAAGTTAAAACTAAAAAGATTTGTGTCCGAGTTATATACAATACACTTGTTACTTTTTGGCAATTTCCAAGTCAATCAAACATCAAAAAATTGGAATTTCCTCCATGCAGTACCTAAAAAAAGAGCATTTATGGCCGGATTTTCGACCTCCTTCCTTATGAAGTTCACTATAACTATTCTACAACAGAAACTCAATGCTGTAAATCGAACTTCTACAGTTTTTCACATATACATTTATACCAAATTAACGGCTTGGACCTCAAGGAAAATTCTTAAATACTATGGTTTTAGCACTACTTGTCGCCTGGATTCGAATAATCAGGCAGTTTATACCGATAATTCCCTGGGGGGCACAAAAAAGAAAAGCAATCAAGGCATGAATCAATGCTGAAAAACAATCGGGGCCTATACTGAATGATTCAGTATAGGCCCTAAGAAAGCATTAAACAGAACCGCCCTGATTCAGGTCCTGCTCAACAGAAAATGACTATGTTATTTGTAATCCGTAATATAAAGAACCTCATCGTCTGACAAAGCCCTGTTGTAAATGAACACATCATCAATGCGGCCGATTTATCCACCGCTGGTCACCAATGAGCGTCAAGTTATTAGCATTAACAGATCATCGGCAGTAAAGCCGGAACCATCATCCAACTTCCAATGCGCCATCAGGCCGTTGACGCCAGGACCAACTGGCTGAGCAAACCCAGAGGAAACAATCAATACAGCCGAAGGTCATCTATGTACAATATACCTGAACCACCGGCAGTACCGCTACCAACACCTATACTAAGCGTCCTGATGTTCCGCAAGTCTACACCAAACGATGCAAGGTCGATATCCCATTGATTCCAACTTGCTTCCTGTATCCTACCCGCATCACCATCATATACCACCTTGGAGTCGTTAAGCTTCACATATATCTGCTCAGCAGTATTTGCTGGATCACCGTAGAAGTACAGCGTCAATGCCTTAACACCTTCTTTGGTCCAATCCTGGGCAGCATCAAACCGGCGCTGGGCCTCCGAATAATAGGGAGCAGCAGAATTGTTATATCCAAAGGGCATTGACTGCCTACCTTCATGGACGATAGCTCGCTCAGCAAACGGAGCATTAAGGTTACCTACAGTCGAGCCGGTGCCGTTACCGCTGGAAGGCGCGACACCACAAGCCGAGTCGCCTGAGTGACCAAACCCATCAATCCATGTATAGAATATCCTGTTGCATAAGTCGTCATAGCCCTCAAAGTCGTCCACGATAAGATATTCGGCTAAGGTAAAGCTCCAGACGTCACCTTCCCAGGAACTTGGGCTCTCAGCTTCATTTACCTCATTAATTTTCCAGTAGTAAGTCTTTCCCAATTCAAGGTCAAGAGAGCTGATGTCGTAACTGCTTTGACTGACTGTATCGATAAAAGCAGTACCGTCTATCACAGCCTGCATATCGTTGCTAAAATATAACTCATGCGATGCAGCCTCTCTCCCTGCACGCCAGCTTAGGACTGCGTCCGGAGTCACACCTGTTTGTCCGGAAACCGGATTGGGCTGCCTTGCATGGACGGGCCTGTAGAAAAACCGGACTTCACTCAAACCATATTGGGGCAGTCCGCCCCAATGGCTATTTGCGGTGATCCTGATATACTTTGCTGCTAAACCGCCAAAATCAACGGTAGTATTATGTGCGTAGCCGTCCAGCCCCGGCCCCTGGGCAAATTCAAAGTCACCCAATGCTGTCCAGTCCGTACCGTTTTCAGAATACTCAATCGTGACATCTTTGAGGCCAAAGCCGAGAAGATCCTCAAACTCTGCATTATAGTTCCAGACCCACATCTCATATAGTTGATAGATTTTATCGAACTCATATTTGAGCCAAACCGATTGCTCCACACCCATAACACTCAGCCACATAGCTGTACTATCTGCTGAGTGGAGGTCATTGGCATCCAATCCAGAGCCGTTGATTGTATTTTCAGGTCCTCTTCCTTGTTGCTGGGAGCTGGATGCAGTTGCAGTTATGTTCTCGCCTGGAATCGAGTACCAAAGAGGTTCGACCGTAAAGCTCCAGACGTCGCCTTTAAAGATTGAGTTATCCGGTGGAGCATTGACCTCATCGACTCGCCAATAATAGGTCTGGTCGAAATCCAGAAGGCCGTCAGGATCATAAGTGTTAGCGTCATGGTTTTGTTTGACAAGTACGTTTAACGGGTTGGTTCTGCTGGCATTGTTGACATTGTCAAAAATTGTTCCGAAGTACACGTCATGCTTATCAGCGTATCTCCCCGGTTTCCAGCTAAGGCCCGTATTCTGCAGCACATCCGTCGCCTCGTTAGCCGGCTTAGGATTAGAAGTCAGAGCACGCGCTAAAGGCCCCCCAGGAAGAATAAAATCAGCCTCGGGGTCAAATATACCGGTAAAAGTTGAAAACGCCACTGAGTCGTACTGTCCTATGAGCTGCCGCTTACCATCAACAGAAGTGTGACGAATATTACCCCACGAAACCAACCGGGTAATCTCCTGTGGAGAGCCGTTATTGCTCTGAAAGATCCGAACGCCGTCAACATAGTAGTCGATAATATTTACACCATCATAAATTATAGCATAGTGTAGCGTCTGACCAACATCAGGTATCGGCTGGATATTGTTATTAACCACCTCTTCAACGCCATTCCAGTTACCAGCAGAGAGTCCGTTATGAAAACGGATAAAACATTGACCACCTATGTCAATGACCGGAGCCATAAAAACGCTGTCGTCGGTGCGGGTGAAGATTGCTTCTACGACAAAAGCAGTACTGGTGAATGCTCTCCCGCTATTATTAAACCTGGAAGCATCAAATTGAAAGCTTTCTTGGCCGACTCGATCCGCGTCTGTAAGAATTCCCAACCCATCTGATACTATCTCCGTTCCGTTGTGAGCCGCAAAGGTTCCGGTTGTATCGAGTTCGCGGGGGCCCAGAGTGTAAGTAGTGCCCTCCAGACTACCGTCAAAACTCACATAAATTTGCGGCCTAACATCCGCAGCATCGGCCAAGCTTGTTAGAACAACGCCCAGCAGCAGGATAGAACAAAGCGAATAAATCAACCTTTTAGACATAATATTCCTCCTTCAAAAAACCAACCTGACAATAATCGTGATTTGGTAATGCACCCAAAACACTATTTGTTTTCATGCTTACCAGTTATTAATCTCTGCTTTTAATTCTTTATCAGCAGCACTAATTTTATCTATAGGATTGATAACAGAAGCAGTTTACACAATAAAGAATAAAAATCTGATACGCTTTATCTTTACCTCCTATTCACCTCTCCGGCTGATTTTGAGGAATTCGAGATCACCAAGCTCCACCAGTCGAGTTTGTACTCAATATTAGCTATTAACAAGGACATAAATAAGACCACCTACATCCTCAAAAGCTATAAAGAGTCCTCTAAAATTATATATATCAAATTACGCACCTTGCTTCAAGCTAAAATCTAAGTAATTACATTTTAAACGTTTGATATTGCGACAAAACACACAGGACATTACCACTTTTTGCTCAGCCGATATCTAAAAATTTTACTTTCAAAATGTCTTGATTAATGTTATCTACCGATGAGATGAGAACTTAAGGAATTTAATACCATGAGAGTAAATATCGAAAATCGGGTTTTAGAGCTTCTCGAAGGTGATATTACGGAGATGCAAACCGAGGCTATAGTTAACGCTGCCAATGCTCGACTGGTTTTGGGTGGCGGTGTAGCCGGGGCAATCAGGATAAAAGGCGGCCCCCGGATACAACAGGAATGCAACAGGATTGGAGGAACTTATGTAGGCGGGGCCGTGATTACCACCGGCGGCAACCTGAAGGCAAAGTACGTGATTCATGCGGTCGGGCCACGAATGGGTGAAGGTGATGAAGACAGCAAATTGAAAAATGCCACGCTCAATTCACTAAAATTGGCTGATGAAAATAATCTAAAGAGCATTACCTTCCCGGCTATAAGCACCGGCATTTTTGGCTATCCTGTCCAAAGATGCGCCGATATAATGCTGAAGGTCACTATCGATTATCTCAAAGGTCAAACCAGCCTGGAAAAAGTCGTTTTTTGTCTATTCGGCCGGGATAGTTACAGAGTGTTCGAGGATCAATTAAAACAGGAAACAACAAAATAGGCCTGTCTTGAGGGTAGTTGATAGGCTTAGCTTCAAAAACTTATTTGTCAGTTTATTTTCAGTGATAGATAGATATCTTTGTAAAGGGATAGGCGCGAGCCTCCGTGCTCCTTGCCGTCCCATTAATATGTACCATCTCGCATGAAAAATGTTTCTTGTGGAAACTACGTATTTTTATTACTTTACAGGGACTTTGCTGAATAGACCAAACAGCGTAAATAAATAGTTCGATAAAATCATCTATGATAATATTGATAAAATCTATACAATATTTTGACCGTTCCCTGTTACAAAAAGGGATTTTATTTTACCTTGAGAGATTTGCTTTAGTTAGTCGATAGCACCTGAAACGTGCTTTTAGCAACAGTGCAAATCAGCGTAGCACCAACAACGAACGGAACTTTTTATGAGCAAACGAAAAGGAAAATCATCGCGTGAGCTTGGCTTGGAATTAGTCGCGATTTGCGGCACACATTTCTTCAAGCTCGAACACCTGCATTATGGTTATTGGACTTTAGATCTTACAATAGATTTAGCTAATCTGCAGAAAGCTCAGGAGCAATATACCGACTTTCTGATTTCCAATATCCCTAACGGGGTGAATACGAGCCTGGACGTCGGATGTGGCACAGGACATATAGCCAAGAAGCTGATTGATAAAGGCTACAAGGTGGATTGTGTCAGCCCAAGCCCATTCCTAAATGAGCGGGTTCGTACTTTGTTGGGAGATGGATCTCATATATACGAAAGTGTTTATGAACAGATAAGAACGGACTGTAAATATGATCTCGTTTTATTCAGTGAGAGTTTCCAGTACGTCAACATGGAGCAGGCATTGCAAAACACAGAAGAATTGCTCAACAAGGGGGGTTATTTGTTAATATGTGATGTTTTTAAGGTTAATACAAGCGTAACCGGCGTTATGGGAGGCGGACATAAGCTCAACAAATTCCAGGATTTGATGACACATTATCCATTTGAGCTTGTGAAGAATCTCGATATTACCGCTCAGACAGCACCAAATCTTGACTTGTTCGATTCTATGATGAAAAATGTAGCTGCCCCTGCCCTGGAAGCGAGTATAGATTATTTAAGCAACAGGTACCGGCTGATGGCCAAGTTCTTGCGATGGAAATATAAGAAGCAAATAGAACGCATGCACACCAAATATTTCGATGGAAAAAGGTCTGCTGAAGATTTTAGAAAATATAAGACTTATCGATTCTTTCTCTACAAAAAGGTATATCCGATTTTTCCCTGCACAAGCATAGTTAAAAATCACAAAGAACCTGCATTATCCTGTTCTACTCTGTGAGGGTCACTCCCGTTTTAGGGTCCGGCATATTTACCAACAGGAAGTCTGTGTGAATTTAACATTGAAGAAAAAAGATATGTAAAGAATCACAAATTGTTTTCAAAACACATCTTGTGATTAATGTCCATTAAAAAATTTATCAATTCTAAGATCTGTTTCTTGACCTTATTCTTCAATTCCAATATCATAGCTCCGCTATCGGTGAACTTATGGAGTTGTGCAACTCGCCTTTGGCAGATTGAAAACAAGCCGACAGTTCAGCAGGGCAGGTAAGGGTAATCTATAACGAACAACAGGGTATTATTTTTACTGTAGCCTTGCCCAAATGGTATGGTTTTCTAAGTACCGCTGGTCGCTCGGTTGCTACTTAGTCTTTGGTATATACAGTTTCAAGGAGGAGAACGTGCCGTTGCGATTTTGGGCCGTAGCTTTTTTATCCTGTTTTACTGTCGGAGCTGTGGGATGCCGGTTTGACGGTGCGCCACGACCTCGATTAGGCTCCTATCCCAGCTCAACAGGAGGTACAAGGTTCCTTAAGCCCGGACATCTGGGCTCACATCGCTATAAATTCAGTTTGGCTGAAAAGAATGGAATAGTATATACCTGCAGTGCAGGACATATTGACGTTACCCATCTAAGAATAGCCGCTGATTGGACAGTTTACCTTGCTGCGAAAAGCTTTAATTGCTTAATGCAAAATGAGCCAGGACTTTCATTCAGGTTAAACGCTGACCGTTCTAAGTACTTTGTCCGGATTAGATATCCAGAACCCTGGATAAAACTGCCTGAGAAAGACAAGGAAGAAATCGCTCGTGAGGTCTCTATTAGACTTGGACAATACTTGGCTTTCACAGCAACCACCTGGCATGAGATTATGACGTGGTTCGGTTATAAGTGTATAGGTATTCTCCCGGAGTTTCCATCTGCATTTTCGTGGGAAGACTCGTTTTCAAATCTTCTTGGAACCCATATCGCAGCTCAGGCCCTCCGGGATAATCGACATACATTTAACGATGCTATGACTTTAGCTATTGATCGAGAACTTGAACGCTTGGGTGTTCAATCTCATCAAACCGCAAAAGAAGCCTCTAAGAGGGTAAGAGGAGATTGGTTTTCGGGTTACGTACTATTTCTTGTTAGCATGAAAAAGAGAAATTTCGACATAGGCCTTGATGACGGTTATGTTACACCAACCATTGTTCCTTCTATCTGCCGGTGCAGAGATGCAATACCAAAACCATATCCGGTTCCGAATCTTGATTTTATTTCTCTATATGGTTTTTCTGTGAAACTTGAAATTGAGCCAAGAGAGTCGGAAAAAAGTAAAGTCCTGAAGATTGTTTATCCAAATGCCGAAAAAAGAAGAACACGGATTGAGCCAACCGTTCACTTTGCTCGAATTATGGAGTACATCAGGAAAGATGCAGCGGAAAAATATGGTGAGGATTTGATTTTAACAAATTAGGCGACACTGTATTACACGGACTATAACACTGACATACACCGACCTCCATATTAGTCAGTGTTTAAATCAGTGTCCGTCAGTATATCACTCTTGCCAAATTTCACATCCCTGACTATCATAATGCAAATGGCGGCAAAACCACGCAAGTATAAAGACGAGCAGGCTCCCAGAGCAGTTAATAAAAAGGCCTATCGAAATTTCGAGCTTATCGATAAGTTTGAGGCCGGCCTTGAGCTTTTAGGTACCGAGGTAAAATCACTGCGGGACGCGCAGGCCGACCTTGACGGCTCGTATGCGAGGATAAAAGATGGTGAGTGCTGGCTGGTTGGCGCCAAGATAGCCCAGTACCAGCAGGCCGGACCGGCTTCTCACGAGCCGACCAGAAGAAGAAAGCTGCTGCTGCACAAAGCTGAAATTCGCAGGATAAAAATCAAGCTTGAACAGCGGGGCTTTACCCTTGTGCCTCTGCAAATCTATTTCAGTAAAAGAGGTCTGGCAAAGATTGAATTGGCTTTGGCTAAAGGAAAAAGGCAATATGATAAACGAAAGGCTATCACGGAACGTGAGCACAAAAGAGATATTGATAGAAGCACAAAAAAGTATCGCAGATAACTAAAAGCTGACAAATACAGAAGGGTTTTGGCTTATGACTGAAGAAGAAAAAAAACAAAAGAAAAAGATTATAGTTGATGAGGACTGGAAACAGCAGGCTCAAAAAGAGAAAGAAATATTAGCTGCTCAAGAAGAGTCAGAAAAAAAGAAGACCCAGGAAGAACGTAAAGGCCGCGGTCCAATACCAAGAGGTAATTTCGCTGCGTTGGTCAGCATGCTTACAACACAGGCATTATTTTCTTTAGGCCTATTGGAAGTAAAGGGACAGGAAAAAAGAGAGCCGGATCTGGAGCTGGCAAGATACAACGTTGATATGCTCGAAACCCTCCAAGAGAAAACAAAGGGCAACCTGACACAAGAGGAAGAAAAGGTTCTTGAGAATACCCTTAACGAGCTTCGTATGGGCTACGTGACCGTGGCTGACAGGTCATCATCAGCATCTTGATAGCCATGCTCAACACCGGAACATTTAAAAATGGGTAGTGAAAGATACGTACACGGCTATTCGGTGAGAGAAACACAGCGTTTAACCGACCAGGCAGAGACGCTGACTGAGCTTCTCCACCATGATACAAAGTATCCCACAAATAGCAGCGTTCTTGAAGTCGGATGTGGTATTGGAGCACAAACCTTTATCCTGGCAACAAACAATCCGGAGGCGCACTTTATATCTGTTGACATATCTGAAAGCTCCGTGAGACAACTCGAAAAAATGATAAAAGAAAAGAATATAGCAAATGTACAAGTTCAACAGGCGGATGTTTTTAATCTGCCGTTCGGCTCCGATATATTCGACCACATATTTGCATGCTTTCTGCTCGAACATCTCGACAGGCCTTTGGAAGCTCTGATGCATTTAAAAAAAGTCTTGAAACCAAAAGGCAGCATTACCGTTATTGAAGGAGACCACGGCTCAGCATATTTTTATCCTGATAGCAGCCAGGCTAAACTGGCGATACAGTGTCTCATCGACCTGCAGGCAAAAGCAGGCGGAAATTCGCTGATCGGAAGACAATTGTATCCGCTTCTCAAAGAAGCCGGCTTCAGAAACCTCATAGTAAGTCCAAGAGTAGTTTATGTTGACGCAAGCAAACCTGAGCTTATTGAAGGCTTTACCAAAAATACATTTACCGCTATGGTCGAAGGTGTGAAAAAACAGGCACTGGCAACAGAAATGATTGATGAACAGACCTGGAATAAGGGTATAAGAGACTTATACAGGGCAGCCGAAAGTGACGGCACATTCAACTATACGTTCTTTAAGGCAACAGGTACAAAATAACATTGGCAAATATCTTAGACAATATAATCGCCGACAAACGAATCGAAGTTGAAACTCGTAAACGGCAAAAAACTCTGG
>CAZVUF010000087.1:0-10184 GCA_964629355.1 uncultured Pirellulales bacterium
GCGAAGGTTATAAGGTCCTAACATGCGGCACGGGTGAGCAGGCGATGGAGATAGCGCACTCAAAACTACCGGACCTGATGATCCTTGACCTGATGCTGCCCGGTATAGACGGACTTGAGGTTTGCAGGCGGCTGAAGAGCCACCCAAAGACCGAGCAAATTCCCATAATAATCCTGAGCGCCAAAGGCGAGGAGGCAGACATCGTGACCGGGCTTGAGCTTGGGGCTGATGACTACATCACCAAACCATTTAATGGTAAGGTATTGGTAGCGCGGGTCCGAAGAGTTTTACGAAAGTCGATTGCACCTATCGGAGAGAAGGCCACAATACGAGTCCACGATATAACTATCGACCCTGCGCGCCGTGAAGTTCTTGTCGGAAATAAACCGGTTGAACTGACTTTTACAGAGTTCAACATTTTGCACATACTGGCAAGGAGACCCGGCTTAGTATTCACAAGGTATCAGATTGTTGATGCGATTCGGGGCAGTGACTATGTGGTTACCGACAGAGCTGTTGATGTGCAGATAGTATCGTTGCGCAAAAAACTGGGCGGGTGCGGAGAATATATAGAAACAGTTCGCGGTGTGGGGTATCGATTCAGAGATTGAGTTATGTTTAACAGAAAGCTGGTATGGCAATTCTATCTGTTTTACCTGGCCGTTGCGCTAATTGTGCTGGTTACAGTGTTGTGCTATTCGTCATACTCTTTCCATCGCTTTTATGTAAGCCAAACCCGCAAGGAGCTCACAACACTTGCTCACGTTATTGCGGAGCAGATATCACCGACATTCAATGCAGCACCGGCGGCTGAAGTTGACAAATTATGTAAAAAGCTCGGGCAGGCCGGCAATGGCAGAATGCGTATCACGGTTATTTCGCCCTCTGGAAAAGTGTTAGGGGATTCCCTTGAAGATCCTGCAATTATGGAGGACCATTCCGACCGGCCCGAGATTATCGATGCACTTGCGAAAGGTTTTGGCTGGTCACTGCGGTTCAGTGAGACCATTGGCAAGAAAATGATGTACGTGGCCGTTCCCGTACAACCCAGAGAAATCGAGATCGCCGTGATACGCGTATCCATAGCTACCACAGATATTGATCTGGCGCTGAGGGACATCTATGTTAAGATTTTCTGGGGCGGTATTGTTATTGCTGCCTGTGCAGCGGGCCTGAGCTATCTGATATCCAGGCGAATTAGCCGGCCTATTGTGAAAATGAAACAAATCGCCCAGCGCTTCGCAGAAGGAGAGCTTTCTTTTCGTGTCCCAATACCACCATCTCCGGAGCTCGGCGATTTGGCCAAAGCCCTAAACGAAATGGCCCAGCAGCTACATGACAGAATTCTAACAATAACCAGGCAACGCAATGAGTTGGAAGCTATCCTGTCGAGCATGATGGAAGGCGTCATAGCCGTTGACGCCCGGGGACATATCGTGAGCATTAACAAAACCGCGGTGGACTTGCTGAGCATAGAATCATCTAAAGTTAAAGGTCGCAGTGTGGAAGAGGTTGTTCGTAATGTTGATTTGCAACAATTTATCAACCAAACACTCGAAAGTGAGCAGCCAACTGAGGGAGAAATGTCCTTACAAGTTAACGGAGGCCGATTTTTTCAGCTTTATGGGGTCAGTCTTTCCGACAGGCAGGACAAAAGAAGTGGAGCAGTTATTGTATTGAACGATATGACCCGAATTCGACGGCTCGAAAATATACGACGCGATTTTGTCGCCAATGTCTCGCATGAGCTTAAAACTCCGGTTACCTCTATTATTGGCTATGTAGAAACGCTGCTCGACGGCGCCATAAATGACCCTGAGCAAGCCAAGCGTTTCCTACAGATTATTGCCAAACATTCCGACAGGCTCAACGCCATCATTGAAGACCTGTTGAGCCTTTCAAGGCTGGAAGAGGAAAGCGAAAGGAGCAGGATTTCCTTTGAAAAGGTAAATTTGAAACCAATACTTCAAAGTGCCATAGAGTTATCAAGTCCCAAAGCCGTGGATAAGCAAATGACAATAGACCTTCTCTGTGATGAACAGATAGAAGCACGTGTAAACTCAGCCCTGCTGGAGCAGGCGGTGCTAAACCTTATTGATAATGCTATTAAATACAGTAAAGCCGGCAGTAAGATTGAAATAACCGCAAATCATAATGACAATGAAATAATAACCTCTGTAAAAGATAACGGTTGCGGGATAGCCCAAGAACATCTTGCCCGTATCTTTGAGCGTTTCTACGTTGTTGACAAAGGGCGAAGCCGAAAACTCGGTGGTACGGGTCTCGGGTTGGCAATCGTTAAGCATATTGCTCAGGTGCACGATGGACGTGTTACAGTCGAAAGCTCACTCGGAAAAGGAAGCTCCTTCAAAATTCATCTATCTGCGTAGCAATTCTGTTATCACACCTTGTAGTTCTTCTACAAAGCGATTAATGACAATTTGAATCCCAAGCCTCATTACCAATTGTCTTACCATCATGCCAGCGAGAGCCAACAGTTTCAAGTTTAACACAATTTTAGCACAAACTTAATAATAGTTTAACAATTCAAAGGTATTCATCGTTTATAAGCATACCTGGAAATGCCTTTTATAAGCGGGTTTGCGGCACGATTCGTAAAATATGGGTATAGACTGCTGAAATTCAAATATGCGTCTTATCTTTAACGGAATTGAAAAGGAAAATGTCGTATGAAGGTAAGAAATCGGATGTCTCTTGCTATAACGATAATAACCATCGCACTATCTGGTGAATTTTGTTTTGCTTCTGGTGATTTTGAATACTGGGCGACAGCAGGGGCTTCACTTAACATCAATAAGGACTGGGGATGCACGTTCGAAGAGGAACTCAGGTTCAAGGACGGCGGCGGCGAATTTTACTATCATCATTCGGACTTAGGAGTTGTGTATAAGGGTCTTGCAAGCTGGATAGACTTAGGAGTCAATTTCAGAAAGGTATACAGCAAAGACAGTGCAGGGGAATGGACACAGGAAGACCGGCCACACTTGAATGCTACTTTAAAGGGTAAATTTTTCGACATAAATGTCAGCGACAGGTCGAGACTGGAATACCGGGACAGAGAAAGTGAAAAGGACGACTGGCGGTACAGAAACAAGGTTACGGTGAAACTGCCAGTGGAGCTTACGAGGATTAAATTACAACCCTATCTGGCGGAAGAGGTATTTATAAATTTGGACGAGGGGATCTTCAACCGCAACAGGATGTACATCGGGCTTTCCATTAACCTTTCAAAGAAACTCAAAGGTGATATTTACTACCTCTGGCAAACGAGCAAATCCAATGGAAAATGGGGGGATATCAACGCAATCGGGCTCGGTTTGAAATTCTATTTTTAGGTGGTTTCATTGAAATTAAGAAGAATTTATCAAAACGATTTGCAAAGGAAATAGATGGTGGTTAAAATCCCTCCTAACATGAATACGGGGTTGAAAATAGCATTGACGCCTCTGGTTATGTTCCTTGTTGTCGGCTGTTCCGAACCGGTCGACCCAAACGAGCCGGTCGGCTTTATACAGATTAAAGGCTCAGACACAATCGTCAATGCCGCGCAGAAAGTAGCCGAAGAGTTTATGAAAGATTATCCGCATATCTTCGTCGCAATAACAGGTGGCGGCAGCGGTGTGGGCATTGCCTCGCTGATAAACAAAACATGTGATGTCGCCACAGCTTCACGCGAAATGAAGGCCAAAGAAATAGAGTTAGCCAACAAACGGGACGTCTATCCCAAAGAATTTGTCGTTGCATACGATGGCGTTGCAGTAATAGTGAATAACGATAATCCTATTAATAAGCTAACAATCGAGGATCTGCATAATATATACACCGGCAAGGTAACGAACTGGAAGGCCCTTGGCGGCAAAGACCTTCCCATAGTAACTTTATCGCGTGAAGTTAGCTCCGGCACCCACATGTATTTCAAAGAAGAAGTGGTTCAGCTCGGCCAAAAAAATAACACTGAAGAATTTTCAACGGGAACTCTTCTATTGACTTCCTCACAGACAATTGTTGAAGAGGTTGTCAATAATGAATCTGCGATAGGCTACTTAGGTATGGGCTATGTTTCGGACCGGACTAAACCGCTGATGATAGGTAAGAAAGACGAGTTTTTTCCGCCTGATGTTGAAAATGTGCTTAAGAAGACATATCCACTCTCCAGGCCGCTGTACTTTTATACAAATGGCGAGCCAAAGGGGGCGACCAAGTTATTCATAGATTTCACTCTGAATCCCAAGGGACAGCTACAATTTCAAGAGACTGGCTTTGTGCCGATAGGAGTTGTAATTGTTCAGGAGAATTAGCGAAAAGATTATAGAATCGTGTATTAGGCTCAGCGGGCTCTTGGTTATTATTTTTGTTTTTCTTATATTTCTATTTTTATTGAAGGACTCGCTGTCCCTGTTCGGCCAGTACGCCGTGGGGGAGTTCCTGTTCGGAAGGAACTGGCTGCCCATTTCTGAGCCACCCAAGTTTGGCATAATACCGTTATTGCTTGGCTCAATATATGTAACTGTAGGGGCCATTGTTATTTGTGTGCCGTTCGGTGTTGCTGCGGCTATGTTTATCGCTGAAGTTGCTCCACATTATTTAAAGCATATCCTCAAGTCGCTGGTGGAGATACTCGCTTCGATTCCGAGCGTTGTCTTAGGGTTCATTGGCATCGTCTGGCTTGGACCATTTCTGCGAAATGCCCTTAATTTAAACACCGGCATGTGCGGCCTGACGGGAAGCCTGCTATTGGCGTTTATGGCGCTGCCAACCATTATCACGATTTCCGAAGATGCCTTAGTTAGTGTCCCACGGACTTATAAGGAGGCGGCTTTCGGCTTGGGAGCAACTCATTGGCAGACATTGTGGCGAATTATTCTTCCTTCAGCTTCATCCGGCATTATCGCCGCTGTGATGCTTGGAATAGGCAGAGTAATCGGCGAGACGATGGTTGTGATGATGGTGACCGGTAATGCTCCTGTTATACCAAAATCGATTCTTGAGCCCCTAAGAACGCTTACCGCAACGATTGCCGGCGAAATGGGCGAAACCGTAGGAGGCTCTGAGCATTATTTCGCTCTTTTTGCTGTGGGTCTGGTCCTGTTCATCATAACTTTTATGATAAATTTTGTAGCGGATGTTTGCATGCGAAGGTCAAAAAAATGAACGCCGCGAGAATCCGTCAAAAAATTGCTTTCTTTGTTCTGGCCATTGCAACACTGCTGATTGTCATACCAATTCTGCTTACAATTTTTTATATAGTAAAAAACGGCATCAGTGCTGTTACCTGGGCATTCATTACGCAGTCGCCTCGTAATGGAATGAAAGAAGGCGGCATATTCCCGGCTATTGTGGGAACAATTGTGCTGGTAATTGGCACAATGTTATTTTCTCTGCCGGTAGGGGTGCTATCGGCGATTTACCTTGTCGAATACGCTAAGGATAACTTCTTTACACGTTTGATTAAGCTGTCGGTGGTAAATCTTTCCGGAATCCCATCAATTGTATATGGTTTATTCGGATTCACACTGTTTGTTTTGCTTATGGGATTTGGAACTTCTATCCTTGCAGGCTCGCTGACTCTGGCCATAATGAGCCTGCCTGTAATTATCACCGCCACAAAAGAGGCCCTCGAGTCTGTCCCTTTTAGTTTCAGAGAGATAAGTTTTTCTCTGGGTGCTACAAGATGGCAGACGATACGATATTGCGTTTTACCTTATGCGATACCCGGCATTCTCACCGGTACGGTCCTAAGCCTGAGCAGGGCCGCAGGTGAGACGGCGCCCATCCTTTTCACGGTCGCTGCATTTTACCTGCCCCGTCTTCCGCGGTCTGTCTTCGACCAGGTTATGGCGCTGCCGTATCACCTATATGTTATTTCCACGCAGGTTCCGAATATGCCGATGGAGTTGAGCTTTGCCACCGGCTTTGTGCTTATAGCTTTGGTGTTTATAATGAATTTGGTGAGCATCATACTGCGTGCTCACTATAGAAAAAAGAAATTATGGTAAAACAGGAAACAATAATAAAGACTGTAGGGCTTGATTGCTACTATGGCTCGCTTTGTGTTCTAAAAGATGTTAGTCTTGAAATATATAAGAACGAAATTCTTGGTATCATTGGGCCGGCCAACAGTGGCAAAACAACTTTTTTGCGAGCGCTAAACAAGCTCAATTACCTTAATTCCTTGTATTCGCAGAAGGGCGATATTTTCTTCTCAAACGAGAGTATTAAAAATATTGGCGAAAATATACTTCGCAGAAAAATCGGCATAATTTTTGCTTTGCCTCAGGTATTGCCTGTAAGCATCTTTAATAATGTCGCTTATGGCCCTAAGGTTCACGGTGTCACCGGCAAGAATACTATCAGTCAAATTGTCGAAAGCGCTTTAAAGAAGGCATATCTATGGGACGAAGTTAAGGACCGCCTCAATGAGTCTGCGGTGCATCTTTCAGGCGGCCAGCAGCAGCGGCTGTGCATCGCAAGGACGCTCGCGGTCGAGCCCGATGTAATCCTCTATGATGAGCCTTGCTCGGGTCTTGACCCTATTTCGACGGCAAAGGTTGAGGATGCTATGCAGCAATTGAAGCAGAGCTATACACAAATACTCGTGACAAATAATACAAAACAAGCAGCGAGAGTTACTGAACGGTGCGTTTTCCTGCTAATGGGTGAGGTTATTGAGGTCGGCAAAACTACCACGCTATTTACCGAGCCGCAAGACAAACGCACAGACGATTATATAACCGGCAGATTCGGGTAATATGGAAAACGAATCAACAGTTGAAACACAAGACCTAAATTTATATTACGGCGATTTCCGGGCCTTGAACGATGTAAATATAAAAATACCGGGCCGGAATATTACTGCTATCATCGGGCCATCCGGGTGTGGAAAATCCACGTTGCTTAGGTGCTTCAACAGGATGAACGACCTCATTGAAAACGTAAAAGTACAAGGCAAAATAAATATAGAGGGCCGCAATATTCTCGAACTGGAAACCGACCTGATTTTCTTACGCAAAAAAGTCGGGATGGTTTTTCAAAGACCTAACGTCTTCGACTTGTCTATCTACAACAATCTTAAATTTGGCTTGCGCATACATCGCATGCTGAGTGACAAAAACCAGATTATGCAGGCTATTCAGAACGGCCTTGAGCAAGTTAACCTTTGGCAGGAGCTAAAAGATAAGCTTAGAAAAAATGCCCGCTCCCTTACTCTCGAGCAGCAGCAACGGCTGTGTATTGCAAGGGTGATTATTTTAAAGCCTGATATCATTCTGCTCGATGAGCCTTGCTCGGCGCTCGACCCTATCGCAACGCTTAGAATAGAGGAGCTATTGCGGATATTGCGGTATGAATATACACTGGTAATTGTAACCCATAATATGCAGCAGGCTGCAAGAGTGTCTGATTACACGGGATTTATGTATTTGGGACAGCTCATAGAATTTGGGAAAACGAATCAAATTTTCACTAATCCGAGAGAGAAACTTACTGAAAACTATATAAGCGGTTACTTCGGTTAATTTGTTAAGGAAGTACTTATGACAAGAGAAAGTTTTAGAAAACATATTAAAGAGCTTGAGAAAGAAGTCACAGAGATGGGCGAAATGGTCATCACTGCCATCAACCGCTCGATAGAGGCTCTTAAAGCGCTTGATGCAAGTGAAGCAAAGCGAATAATTGCTGATGACGCAAATATAAACAAAAAACGATGGGATATCGAGGAACAATGTATCAATCTTATTGCGACTCAGCAGCCGGTAGCATCGGATTTGCGGGAGATTATCGCGGTTTTAAACATTGTAACAGACCTTGAACGTATGGGCGATCATGCCGAAGGCATCGGCAAAATCGTCATTTTGCACGGCAAGGAACCTCTAATTAAGCCTCTCGTCGATATCCCCCGAATGGCGGAAATAAGTGTCGATATGCTTAAAAGGAGCATCGATGCTTTCTTGAAACGAGACGCACAGGCTGCTAAAGCTATCTGTAGCGAAGATGACCATGTCGATTTACTCCACGATCAAGTCTATCGCGTGCTTTTAGCATATATGCTTGAGAACCCCAAGACGATTACTCGTGCCACTTATCTTATTTGGACTGCGCATAATCTTGAGCGAATTGCCGACCGCGTGACAAATATCTGCGAACGAATAGTTTTTCTGGTTGAGGGCACCGCACCTGAGCTAAATGTGTCACGGTATTGATGTATACATCTGTAGCTACCGACAGTTGTAAGGGAAAACCACGCTTTCCGCCGTTTTAAGCCCAACACCTGACAGCTTGCCAAACTCCTTGATGAGCTTGTTCAAAGTTTCAGTATAAACACTGCTCGTATGGTTTATTTTCACTCCTTCGATCAGACCATCCCCAAGCTGCGCTTGAGGCTGCCACCCCTCTAATATTAAGCTAACCTCAAATCCTTGCCTGACACCCGTTATCAGACTTATTACAGCCCACTATACTACCTTCGCAAAAACATATTGCCCGGAAGTTGTTTTATTAGCCCTTTAAGCCTCAGCGAGATTAATCCGGCATTTATGCTGCCTGGCGGTAAATTGGCATCTGCTATTATCTGGTCAATCTGCAACGGTTCTTTGCTAAGGCAGTTGTAAATCGCTTTTTCGTCGTCACTGAGATTGAGCCGGCTTACATCGAACAAAGGTGTCTCAACCCTTTCAGATGCCTTTTGCGCTGCTTCGCTTACATGGCTTTGCAGTTGCTCACCGATATAGCCCAGTGCCTCCATCACATCTTCAACGGATTCTATCAGCTTCGCTCCCTGCTTTATCAACTGGTGGACACCCTTGTTTAATGGGGAATCGATCTTCCCCGGAATCGCCATCACCTCGCGGTTGTTCTCCAGCGCCTCTTTTGCAGTTATCATGGCTCCGGAATTCAGACCCGCTTCAATAACAATCGTCCCCAGTGACAGTCCTGCTATTATCCGGTTGCGAGTCGGAAAATTCTCGGCCAACGGCTCGTACTGCAGCGGCAATTCGCTGATGCACGCACCGGATTCGGCTATAAGCTCAAACAGCTTTTTGTTCTCCGGCGGAAAAATATTCGCCAGCCCACAACCCTGCACCGCAATAGTGCGCCGGCTGGCCGACAGCGCTCCATGATGAGCAGCAGTATCTATGCCGCGAGCCATTCCGGAAACGATAGTGAAACCCGCCGAGGCCAAAAGATGAGCGAAACGTGATGCCTGCTCCTGGCCGTACAAACTGCATCGTCGAGTGCCGACTATGGAAATTGCCAAATTATCCTGCCTGCTCAAGGTGCCCTTTATATAAAGAACAGGCGGCGGGTCATATATCTGCTTTAGCACTGGCGGGTATCGCTTATCCTCTATGTTGATTATCCAGATGCCAAGCTTCTCTGCCAACTCAAGCTCACCGGCAGTATCGAATTTGTGGCGCGTTGCAGCAATTTGCTCGGCGGTTTTAAAACCTATACCTTCTATTTTTGTCAGCTCACTGACAGACGCCCCCATGGCTCGGTCGGCGGAGCCGAAGTGGTTTATCAGCCGAGCAAAAGTAACCGGACCGATGCCATCAGCCCTAATCAATTTGAGCCATTTGTCTATGTCGGGTGAATTAGGTTGTGTTGCCGCCAATTTGATGCTCTCACAGAATAAAAGTTATAAAAACATAGGTTTAACAGATTTAGCGTTATTTAACCATGAGTTTCAAAAAGGGACAAAGAAAATTTGGCCACAGATATGCACAATCCTGCTTAGTTTTTATTCTTGACGTCTTAACGGTTCTACGCTAAAAAAATTAGCATGTAGGTAACTAACAAATAATTAATCAATCTAATACACCCCAATACAAGGAAGCTAAATATGACTGAAATAAATGAAACACCACAAGAGCAGAAAAAACCTGCTAGCCAAACCGAAGCCGCGCAAACCGTAGTTACTCAAACCGCTGTTAGCGAGTTGAGGAAAGAAGCAAATAGAGATGCCCGTATGTGGGCAATGTTCTGCCATCTGGCGGGACTGGCGCTGTTCATTCCAGTTCTGCCTGTAATCGGCAGTGTTATCGCGCCTTTGATAATCTGGCAGATCAAAAAAGATGATTATCAGTTCGTGAATGAGCAGGGCAAAGAAGCAGTTAACTTTCAGCTCTCGATTCTGATATATGGAATTGTTGCCGGTCTTCTTTGTT
>CAZVUF010000088.1:0-10023 GCA_964629355.1 uncultured Pirellulales bacterium
TTATGTATGCTGCCTTCTTCGTCTGCTGCATCCTGATAGGTTATCTCATTAAGGTTTTTGGCTGGGTAATGGGCATCAAAAACAGCATCAGCCGAGAAATAAAAAGGCTGGAGCTTCGCATCGCTGAATTAAGTCAGATCATCAAAGAAAAATAAATAAAAGAACGAATGCTTTTTTTGATCTGTGGTGTCATTCCCGCGGAGGCGAAAATCCACAAGCCTGAGGAGCAGAATTACACCTCAATTTTCCGCAGCTTTGCACGGCCCAATGTAGACAGCTAACAAAGAAAGTTTCTTGCTTTTTCCGACAATCACGACCATAATACGATCGTCGGATAACCTCTGACAAAACAACAAGAAATGATAAGAACAGTCACATGTTAATGGCTGTTTAAGTCAGCAGGAGACAGTGACTTTTTTTAATAGCCATCGAGGATAAATGAGCGATCATCTCGAAGAATCAAAAATTTATAGAGAAATGAAAACTGCGAGCAGTCCAAACGTGGACGAGCAGAATATTGGAAGCATTGCAAAGTTTCCCGACACGAAAATTGATAGTAACCAACAGGCTATATCCGGATCGAAACTGACGCTGGCACTACGAGCATTTAAATATAGAAATTATAAGCTCTTCTTTGGTGGGCAATTAATTTCGCTTACCGGTACCTGGATGCAATCGGTAGCGCAGTCGTGGCTCGTCTACAAGCTGACCGGCTCGGCGGCCATGTTAGGATTTGTCGGCTTCTCAGGACAAATTCCTGTCTTTTTGCTCGCTTCTATCGGCGGCGCTTTCGCTGATAGACACAATCGCCGCAACATCATTGTCTTCACTCAGACGGCATCAATGCTTTTAGCATTTGTTCTTGCCGCCCTTACTCTCACGAATCGTGTGCATGTGTGGCATGTCTTTGCGCTTGCTTCTTTGCTTGGTATGGTGAATGCTCTTGATATTCCGACACGACAGGCGTTTGTAGTGGATATGGTCGGCAAGGATGATGTCATCAATGCCATAGCTTTGAATTCCACCATGTTTAATAGTGCACGTATTATAGGCCCGGCTGTTGCGGGAGTACTGTTGGAGACAATAGGAGAAGGATGGTGCTTCTTCGTTAATGGTGTCAGCTACATAGCTGTGATTGTAGGATTGCTGCTTATGAGGATTAATATGCAGACGGGTGTTCGGTCACAGGGATCGGCGTTTTACAGTATAGTAGAAGGATTCCATTATGTCGTGCACACTAGACCTGTTCGGGTATTGCTGCTTATGCTCGGTTTGTTTAGCCTCCTGGCAATGCCTTATATTGTTCTAATGCCGATCTTTGCCGATAAAATCCTGCAACACGGCGCAAGTGGACTTGGCTTGCTGATGGGTGCATCAGGAATTGGTGCACTCGTTGGTGCTTTGACTTTGGCTACCCGGCAAGGGGTGCACGGTCTGGGTCGCTGGGTTGCTTTTTCGGCTGCTGGATTTGGTGCAAGCCTCATCCTGTTCTCGTTGTCAAGATGGTTTTGGATATCCGCTTTGTTGCTCTTGCCGGTCGGTTTCTCCATGATAGTCCAAATGGCTTCATCGAACACTCTCATTCAGGTAATGGTGCCGGATAATCTACGCGGGCGAGTGATGGCTGTTTACTCAATGATGTTCATGGGTATGGCTCCATTCGGTGCTCTGCTTGCCGGAACGATTGCTCAGCGTCTTGGTGCACCGACCACCGTGGTGATTGGTGGAACAGTGTGTATTGTGGCGGCAATTGCGTTCTGGCTGCGCTTGCCGGCTCTTAGATATGAAGCCAGGCAACTAATTATCTCGAATGTATAGCAGGAAAAAACGATATTAGTGCGTGAAGCTCAATAGTCCGCCAATCCGAATCATAAATTAAGTCGTTACGACCGTATTGGTAGTGCATAGTGAAATTAGTCTTTATGCCGATAAATAAATATGATAGTTTCAGTACCGAAAGGCTTTTGGCGGAGCGTTTGCAGCAGAGCCATTTCGAGTTAATATATAAAATGCATCAGGATGAGAAGGTAATGGCCCACCTCGGTGGTAAACGCTCCCGCCAGGAGACCGTTGAATATATGAAGCATGCTCTGGCACACTGGGAGAAGCATGGATACGGAATGTGGATGCTACGTGACAATTCTACAGGACTCTTTGTGGGGCGAGGAGGCCTGCGAAATTCAATATTGGGAGGAAACCGGGAGGTTGAGGTCGCCTACGGCTTGTTACCCGAATTCTGGAACAGAGGTTTGGCTACGGAGCTCGTTAAATCAGTTGTCAAGATAGCATTTGTCGTTTTAGGTTTCTCGAACCTTGTATGCATATCGACTCCGGACAACTTGGCATCGCTGCGAGTCATGGAAAAAGCGGGCTTTCGTTATGAGCGTGACATTATTTCCAAAGGCAGGCCTCATTTGCTGTATAGACAACATGATTTTGAACATGCCGCAGAAAACGGCTGTCTTTAATAATCAAATTTTAAGGTTAATATTAAAATGAAATCCAAACTGAATAGCCTTGTAATCTTAGGTTGCATTGTATTTGCATCATGTGCTCCAACGAACAAAAACGTCCTTTTATTTTATGATGATTTTAGTGAACTAAAAAGAGGGCCTTTAAGCAATGAACTTGGCGCTTATACGGAATATCATTATCTGCCCGAAGCGGCACCGAAAGGGAACTGGGCCGTGTCGAATGACCGGGGGTGGTGGAGCGTTCGTGAAGTTGATAACGAGCGATTTATCTATCAAAGCAAAACAGATGAAATCAATTATGCTCATCCAATGATTATAGCCGGAGATGAATTTTGGGAAGATTACAATTTAAGCATTCGCTTTGCACCGGAATCGAAAAAGAACCAAAGCGGTGTTGTTTTTCGATACCAGAATGACCGATGTTACTATTTCTTTGGCGTAGTGGACAACAAGGTTGTTTTGAAGATGGTCAAACACGCTGTTACATTCCACAAGCCATACGGAAAAATCTTGTCCCAGGCCGAATTCGATTGGCAGCCGGGTGATTATTTAACAGCAAATATTTCTGTAAAAGGAAACCATATTCGTGCTCAACTCGACGATCGTATTGTTCTGGAGGCGGAGGACTCTACTTACTCAAAAGGTAAAATCGGCTTAACTGCAAATGTGCCGACAAAATTCACGGCTCTCAAAGTAACAACCACCAAAGAAAATAAGGCCAGATATGAAGCTGCCCGCGATGCATTCAATAAATTAGAGAAGAAGCTTCAGGCAGCCAATCCGAAGCCTGTTGTTTGGAAAAAAATCGGAACGGAAGGATTTGGTGCCGGCAGGAATCTGCGTTTCGGAGACCTTGATAACGATGGTGTGATCGATGTGCTTATCGGCCAGGTTGTTCGTCATGGCCCGAAAGACCGCAACAGTGAATTAAGCTGTCTAACTGCAATGACCTTTGACGGCAGGCAATTATGGCAAATAGGAAAGCCGGACCCTTGGAAATATCATCTGACCAATGATGTCGGTTTTCAAATCCATGATATTGACCGGGATGGCAAAAACGAAGTTATTTATTGTGTGAATTTTGAGATTGTTGTCGCCGACGGTGCTACGGGGACAACCAAATATAAAGCACCCACGCCCAAAACACCGGGTGGCAAACCTTACAAATCCGTCTATAATATTTTTTTTCGAATTCTTGGCGACTGCATCTATTTCTGTGATTTACGCGGCAAAGGTTACGATAGCGATATTATCATTAAAGACCGTTACCGTTATCTTTGGGCGTTTGACGACAAGCTAAAATTATTGTGGGAAGCCGAATGCAACACTGGTCATTATCCTTATGCTTATGATGTAGATGGTGATGGCAAAGATGAGTTGATGATGGGTTATACGTTGTTTGATGATAATGGCGAAAAATTATGGACTCTGGATAGCTCAATGAATGACCACGCAGATGGTGTTGCTATTCTCAAATTCGAGCCGCAGTCGGAATTAAGACTATTATGTGCCGCGAGTGACGAAGGGATATTTTTTACGGATATGAAAGGAAATATATTGAAGCATCACTACATCGGACATGTTCAAAATCCTGCCGTGGCAAATTTCAGAGATGACATACCTGGCCTGGAAACAGTGACAATAAATTTCTGGAGAAATCAGGGTATTATTCATTTCTATGATTCGGATGGAAATATCTATTACAGTTTCGAGCCGAACCAATATGGAAGTATGTGCCTGCCCATCAATTGGACGGGCCGATCGGAGGAATTTTTTGTTCATAATCCGAATGTAGATGAAGGCGGCATGTTTGACGGCTGGGGACGGAAAGTCGTGCAATTTCCGGATGATGGACATCCTGATATGTGTAACGCCGTATTGGATATTATGGGAGATTGTCGTGACGAAGTTGTCGTATGGAATCCGCACGAAATTTGGGTCTATACTCAGGACGACAATCCCTTACAGAGAAAACTCTATAAACCCCATAGAAATCCGTTGTATAATTATTCAAACTACCAGGCTACTGTGTCGCTTCCGGGGTGGTCTGATTAGAAAATTCTTCATCGGAATCCCAGCAGCGTGTTTTTATGCTTTATTGTTTGGAGCTGCCTACAGTTTATTTATCTGTCCCCAGAATGAAATCGCATGCTGTCAGGCTTGACAGACTGTATCTATTTTGTGATAATAAAGTCAGAAGTAATAGTAATTGCATTTTAGGAGTGATAGGGTAGCAGACTTAAAATAAGTCTCGAAATAGTATCCTCTCAACAGGATGAGTTAAAATGTGTTTGGCCTTTCGATATATGCGAGCTTTTATTGCAATTTGTTTATTTGCTTATTCCTCGATGTCTTTTGGGCAGCGGCCTGTTATCTATCAGCGGGAAGAAGTTCAGGACCAGAATGATATACCGGATCCTAATGACATTTTCACTTTGGTTGGGTTTGCAGCCGCAGCCGAAGATGCAAATGGTCTTTCCACAACGACAGGCGGGCAGGGGGGTGAGACGATTGTAGCCACAACAGGCGAAGATTTAAATACCATCCTGAAGGGAAGAAGAGACAAGCATTTTGATCAAAATTTTCCACCTTTAATTATAATTCTTGAAGGGACATTAGTTTTCCCTGAAGTTGAAATGATGGGTATAAAGGAGACGTATAATCTTTCAATTTTAGGAGCGGGAGATGGCGCAGTAATAGAAGGATTTGGGCTAAACATCGATGAAAGTCACAATATCATTATACGTAATATTGAGTTCCGAGACTGCCCGGATGATGCTATAAATATTCAGGGGACAGGGTCGCACCATATCTGGATCGATCACTGCACTTTGTCCGATTCTCCCGATGTTGATTTCGACGCCCTGCGTCACGATGGCTTGCTGGACATAAAACGGGGGGCAAGTTTTATAACCGTTTCCTGGAATCATTTCTATAATCACAGAAAGACTTGTCTGCTGGGCCATTCCGACAGTAATGGAGCAGTGGATACAGGCCGGCTCAAAGTCACCTATCATCATAACTGGTTCGACAATACTAATTCGAGGCATCCGCGCGTCAGATTCAGCGAATGTCATGTGTTTAATAACTATTACGACAATAGTCATGGCGGAATGAGCTACGGCGTCGCTTCTACTCAGGAGGCGGATGTCGTTGTTGAGGCTAATTATTTCAGGAATGTTTACCATCCTACGTATTGCGGATACGGTGCATCGTCTCCGGGAGACATCTTGGAATTTGATAATATTTATTTTAACAGCGGCCAGCCTGAAGCGCGGGGAGATGCATTCGAACCTTTAGTTTACTATGATTATGTTCCCGACGATACTTTTGATGTTCCTTTGTTAGTGACGGCAGGAGCAGGTGTCGGAAAAATCAATATTGACATTTCTGATTCCATCAACTAATTAGAGTTATCCGGTAATTATGATAGGGAAAGTTCCACCCTGCAAGACTTTATTTGCGCATGATGCCGGAATATATCTAATACATCAAGGAACATTAACTGAAGGGGAAGAATAAATGAAAAAAACAGGTTCGTGTATAAGGATTGTTTTCTTTACCTTTTTGGCCTTTTGCTTTTTATTGACGACGAATTGCGTTTCGGGTGAGGCTGGAAAGGAAAGTTCCGCAACCTTAGGCAAATTGCCATTTGAAATGTCGGACATCAAAGAGCCTCGGTTTCCGGATTTTTCGGTTCGTATTACGGATTTCAGTGCTGTGGGAGATGGCCAAACAAAGAATACGAAGGCCTTTGCGGACGCCATTCAGAAATGCACGGAAGCCGGCGGCGGACGCGTGATTGTGCCTGCCGGTCTATGGCTCACGGGTGCGATCGAGCTGCGAAGCAATCTGAACTTGCATCTCGAACAAGGCGCGGTCATTTTGTTTAGTGATAATTATGAGGATTTTCCGTTAATAGAATCAACATGGGAAGGTCAGCCGAGAGTCCAGAGTATGTCACCGTTGTATGGGCTCAATCTTGAAAATATTGCCATCACCGGTCAGGGAATTATTGATGGGTCCGGGGATGCCTGGCGACCTGTTAAAAAGTTTAAAATGACTGATAACCAATGGAAAGAGTTGGTAGCTTCTGGCGGGGTTCTAAATGAAGCAGGGGACATGTGGTGGCCGACAAGAGAGGCATTGAACGGGCCGAGTATATTAGCATCGTTGCGAAGAAAGAATAACGTAGCGCTGGAGGATTATGCCCCTGTGCGTTCGTTCCTGCGTCCGGTCATGGTTGCGCTGATTCAGTGTAAAAACGTACTGCTGGATGGGCCAACATTTCAAAATTCGCCCGCATGGAATATTCATCCGCTGATGTGCGAGAATATGATTGTCCGTAATATCAACGTCAGAAATCCTTGGTATTCCCAAAACGGAGACGGCTTAGACCTGGAATCATGTAAAAATGTGATTGTCACCAACTGTCGCTTTGATGTTGGTGATGATGCTATTTGTCTGAAATCTGGAAGGGATGCATACGGCCGCCGAAGAGGCAAGCCCAGCGAAAATATCATAATAACAAACTGCACGGTTTATCACGGGCACGGTGGTGTTGTGGTCGGCAGCGAGATGTCAGGCGGCGTGCGTAATATCTATGTCTATAACTGCGAGTTTCTCGGCACGGATGTAGGGCTGAGATTTAAAAGTACACGAGGACGCGGAGGTATCGTGGAAAATATCTTCATTGAAGACGTTCGAATGTTGGACATCCCGACAGATGCGATTCGTTTTAACATGTTCTACGGTGGCAAGGCACCTATACCGGAAGATGGTGACAAGGAGCAGGATCCAACCGCCCAGCGGAAAGCCATGCCGGTTAATGAAGGAACGCCGCAATTCAGAAAAATCTATATGAAAAATATTGTCTGTAATGGGGCCGCAAGAGCAGTGTTGTTACAGGGACTACCTGAAATGCCTATCTGTGAGATAGAGTTTGAAAATATAATTATTTCAGCAACAACAGGTTTTCTTGGCGTGGACGCAGAGCAAGTGAACCTATCGAACGTAAAAATACTGCCCGAAAAACTTCCGCTCTTTACTTTCTATGATAGCCGCAATGTGACGATGCAGAATGTAAGCCTACCGCAATCTGAGGGAGTTTTTATGAGATTGGAGGGCGAAAAGATACAAGCCATTCAATTAAAAGGCACGAATATATCCGGAATAAAGGAACGCATCCAATTCGGAAAAGATGTGCAACAGAATGCTGTTACATTAACGGAGGGAAAATAAGCTGTAAGTAATGACACGTTGTGAACGTTCGCATAGAGTGACAGGAAGCACTGTTTGTGACTTTCCTGTAATAAAATGTATCGTTTAGGCTGTTATAGTTATACCTAAATATTTTTAGAGAAATTGAGGAGAAAAATGGGAGTTCTTTGGGAAATCGTGCAGACCGGTTTAATGTATGGTCAACACCGAAAATCAAGTTCGATTGGGGATAGAGTTCAGGCTCTTGAAGACCAGCTTCAATTGACGCAGAACACACTACGTAACCTCGTCAGAAAGCTCGAAGAGATACAAGGAATCGATATCGATGGAGATGGCAAAGTCGGTTAGTTAATATTTTATACAATTGTGTTGATGCTCCCTTATTGTCAAGTGACAAGCTCACCGGCTCTCCGAAGCCGTAAGCGAAATAGGGTTGGGGTGAAGCGGTTGGTTCGAGATATCATCCTTACTGTGGCATAAACCAGTGAATATATCCACATTCTGAACAAATGACGCAAAGAGCAGAGGGGTTGGCCCAATCAAAACTAAAGAATGAAGCGATTGCAGTATTTAGTTGTCCTTCACGTCGCCAGAATAGGCCGTTTCCGCACACTTGACAAGCAAACTTTTTATCACAGATATATACTTCCTCAGGTTTCGATTTCCTAAACAGAGCCATTGATTACAGTATCCCTCACAATATTGTTATATAGTTTTAATATAGTGATCCGTAGCTGTTTCCTCATAATTGGGGATATATTTGTCCTGTGTGTAACTATGCCATTGCTTCCATCGCTCGCTTGCTTATATTTTAATTGTAATGATTATACTATTTTTAATAATACTTTAAATATAAATTGTTTATATAACAAAAGCCATTCGAAAAGGGCGGCTTGTATCACAAATATCTGATTATACACTTATGCCTTTGCGAGATAAGCTTCACGAGATACGATTTAAATGGCAATCCAATCATTCTGGCGGGCTTAGTTTCAGAAATCACAAACCGGGGGTGGGCGCCAGTGCATGCCAGTTACTTGGGTCGTTCCCATAAAGGTTTGGATTTTTTCGGGTAAGTGAATCACCGTGACCGTCTGCTCCTATCGGCCAAAGGTCCACACCGCCGGGACAATTCTCAGGATGAGAACCGTCACTATAGCTGACCCTATCAATCCGAATGTAATAAATAGTCCCGGAATCATCGGTATTGCCTGGCATTGAAAGTTCCAGCCTCTCACCGGCATTATCCAACTTGCCAATATATGGGCCAAGAATGTTCTCAATGGGTATATCCGGATATCGCCAGGTAAATGCCTCCGGGTTTCTGACTACTAATAAATATCCGCCAGCAGGTATTGTAACAGGCTGGTCATCAGGAAAGGTGAAGTCAATACCGGTGGTGAACTTCCAGCCTTGTAGATTTACAGGTTCTGCGCTTATATTGTATAGCTCGATATATTCATATTGGTCGTTAGTATATGAACCGCCTTCCGGCCAATTGGGATTGTACATAATCTCGCTAATCACTACAGGCCCAACCTTTGGTTCAGCGTTGGCTGAGCCTGGTGTGTTGTGTTCCATTGCCACGAAGTTGTAACTGTCCGTGCCAGCCTTGTAATAACGGCCGAAAGATACGCCAGTCTGTGAAGGGCCAAAATCTTCGCTCTCGCGATAACCTGTAAGTATGCCATCCTCTGCTGAGCTTAGATATACCGTTTCGCCGTTGGCGCTGAGGGCAAATGGCTCTAACGCTCCGAGGTCATTTCTGTTGCCAAAGTGCTTGTCCTGATAGAAAACAATATAACCATGTGGATTTATTATTGTTCCTGCTGCTATTCTGTATTTGCTCAGGGCCGAGCCGCTATCACTTAAGAACCAGCCGCTAATGTCGATAGCGGCCTCAGTTGTGTTATACAACTCAATCCAGTCCGGAACACCGGCTGGTGAATTAGCCAACAGTTCATTGATGACTACAGCACCGGGGTTGGGAATAATATCGCTATCGTCCTGACCGGGTGAGCCACCCGCGTATGCACTTGCCCGCCAGCAGTCTTTGTAATTCCAACTGTTTGAGTCAGGATTGGTCGTGTCTATTATGGTTAGAGAGAAGCCTTCTTCATTGGTAATCCTGCGCCAATTGTCGCTGTAGCTAAAGTCCAGGATAGTCTGACCGGTGGCATCCTGGAGTCTTATTCTCTCTCCGTTATTATTGAGCTTTCCGGAGTATTGTCCTGCGATGTTTATATCCGGGCCGTACCGGGCTTCGAAGGCGTCACGGTTTTCGACGACAACGGTGTATTCACCTGGTGCAAGTTCCATATTCGGGAAG
>CAZVUF010000089.1:0-9930 GCA_964629355.1 uncultured Pirellulales bacterium
CCTGCGGCAGAAAACAGCCGGAAGCACGTCCCCTCTTTATATAGATGCCGTCAACGCCAAGCCGTAGGCTCAAGGGATTATCCGTCCGGCGTAACGGCGAGAGAACTGATATTTCAACGTCCAAGTCTTTTAATTCACCGGGCCTAATCGGGTCAGCGAAAAACCGTGGGTCGCCTGTTGCCGAGGCCTTTGCCATCTGGCTGACCAACTCAATCAGTGGGCCTTCAGAGATGAATTGGCCAATACAGCCGCGCAGTCGGCCTTTGTTTTTCAATGTCACGAAGCAGCCGCAAGGGGCGTTCAATTCAGGGTCATCCGATTGAGGCTCGGGAATCGGCCCACCGGTAATAACCGCCTCGACAGTGTCACGTGCCACTTTCAGAAGTGTTTGTTTTTGTATATCGTTCATAATCACCATTTTCCTCAATTAACAAACTGACGGCAATTATTGCAAACCTTCATTATAGTGAACTGTTGATTAAGAATAACACCGAATCGAGCGAAAGCCAAACGAAATATTCCTCTATCGTTCGACTGCATAAGGTTACCCTACAAATCGGACGATTTTAAGCTACCTGTGACAATCTATTGCTGTTAGAATATGAGTATGCGTGAAAAAATTCTGATATTTACAAGAGGATTTTTGATGGGTATATGCGATTTAATACCCGGCATTTCAGGCGGCACAATTGCCTTCATAACCGGAATTTACACCCGGCTGATAGATGCGGTAAAGGGATTCTCGCCGAAATTATTCTATGACATTATTACCTATCCGGTCAGCAGGAAAAAAGAAAGCCTGAGAGAGGACATTAGAAAATTAGATTTGATTTTCCTGCTGACTCTGGTGCTGGGGATTACCAGTGCATTATTAGCAGGTTCAAAAATTATCAAGTTCCTTTTAGAGGAGTATGCTGCATATACTTTATCATTTTTCATCGGCCTGATTTTAGCATCTTCGAAGACAATCTTCGATCACATCGAAAATCATAATTTAAAGAACGTCCTGACCTGTTTTTTGGGACTTATATTAGGAGTAATACTCTCAATACCCGGGCATTTAAATGTAACCCCGAATTTAGGATATGTTTTTCTCGGCGGCTTCTGTGCGGTCAGTGCTATGTTTCTGCCGGGTATCTCCGGCGCTTTTATATTATTGATAATGGGATTATACGAGTTTATGATTGGTGTCTTAAACGATATTCGAGGTAATATAAGTTATTTCCTCGTATTTATCGCAGGGGCCATACTGGGGGCGTTTAGTATTTCGAGAGCTATTTCATTTCTTTTTAAAAAGAACAGGTGCAGGACACTTTATTTTCTCCTCGGCCTCGTAATTGGGGCACTGAGCAGCCCTTTGAAAAAGGTAATCGAAACTGCATCTTTTCGTTTATCTTCTTTTGTCATTATGGCCCTTTGGTTCCTGTTCGGTGCATTTTTAGTGATTCTTATAGGAAAGTATCAAAAGACCCTTGAGCAGAAACGGCAGATTAATGCAGAGGAAAATCTGAAAGAAATCGGTGAATGAGAATATATACTCACTTTTTCAGCCGACTCTGAGAAACGTAAGCAATAATGACCGGCAAAAAACTGTTCAAGATCCTCAATAACAGCCTATTAGTACGAGCGCCAGCCAAGATAAACCTGTCTCTGCTTATAGCCGGCAAACGGCCTGACGGCTTTCACGAAATAGAAACCGTTATGGCCAAAATCAACTGGTACGATGAGATTCTTATCGAGCCAAACCCAAAAGCCGGCATCGAACTTATCTGCCAGGGGCCACATTGGGCACCGACAGGAAAAGATAATCTCGTCTACCAAGCTGCTGAGCTGCTTTTCGAAACCTGCAAAACACAGGCCGACATCAAACTCACACTAACTAAAAATATCCCAGCCGGTTCAGGGCTGGGCTCAGCCAGCAGCGATGCAGCAGCAACCCTTATGGGATTGAACGAATATCTGGATATAGGTTTATCCAACCACCAGCTTGCCAAACTGGCTGAGCAATTAGGCAGTGACGTAGCTTTCTTTTTGAATGGGCCGATAGCCCTATGCTGCGGGAAAGGTGAAAAAATTAAAAAAATAAGCAAAAAATTTGACTTTCTGGCTCTTTTAATACTGCCAGATGTAAGTATCTCCACAAAAAAGGTTTACGACAATTACAGGCATAATCAGGCCTTGTATGAGAAGCTTAGTACCCAGATAAATAGCTTTATCACGAAAAACAGGATTGATTTAGTGGTAAAAATGTGCGCAAATATACTGGAAGAAAGTTGTTTCGGCCTTGCAAATGAGCTGGCCATACTGAAAACAAGGATTGAATCGTCAGGTATTCGACCCGTATGTCTGACCGGCAGCGGTTCGGCAATGTTTTGCATCATTGACGACAAAGATATAGAAAAAGCTGAGACATATAGAGCCAGACTTGAGAAAAAGATCGGCTGCAAAAGTATTATCGTGCATAACAATAGATGGTGAAGGGCTTGACGTTACACGACGGCCCGGCTTTTAAGTGAGGCGAAGAAAAATGGAAATCAGTGAGGTCAGAGTCAAATTAGTGGACAACAAAGACGACAGGTTAAAGGCTTTCTGCTCCGTAACGATGGACAATGAGTTTGTGGTTCGCGACATTAAAGTCATAGAAGGTGCCACCGGTCTTTTCGTTGCAATGCCCTCGCGAAAAATGAGCGACCATTGTGAGAAATGCGGAGGCAAAAATCACCTCAGAGCCAAATACTGCAATAACTGCGGCAAGCCGCTGCCGGATAATCGGGCGAGGAAGGACTTCAAAGGCAGAATGAAGCTGCACGCCGACATCGCACACCCAATTAATGCAGAATGCCGCAAGAAAATTCAGGAAAAAGTCATAGCCGGCTTCAAAGAAGAGGTGGAAAGATCAAAACAACCGGGCTATAAGCCCATCGAAATGGATGAACCGGATGATGACGTCCCGGAAGTAGTTTAATAATGAACTCTTATCTGCGATCTTGTCCGACAAGATCGCAATAATAATAAAGACTATTGGGGGAACGTGCAGTAAATATAGTAATAAAAGTCTTTTAAGCAGTTAGGTCCTCAAGGACCTTATCAAGAGCGACGTTTAATCGCGTACTTAGGTCGTATTTGCCTTCGGTAAGCTGCTGGCGGACGCGAAGTATCTTTTCTCTGCGAACATCCGGAAGTGAAGCAATTCTCTTCAATACCTGTCCAAGGGATGTATTGTTGATATTGTCAAGGATCTGCTCCATCGTTATATCCTCACCTGGAATCATACCCTCATTGACAGAGTCTATCTGCCGATTTTGGCCTTCAAAATAGCCACTATAATCATAATCCGGCATCTCAATTACCTTATGAAGCCAACTACAAACGAAAGCATCCATTTTTTCGTCTGAGGCCTTATAACCACTATATGTTGTATGCCCCGCAAATCCTTTCGGAGGCCTAAAATTAACTCGCAGTATTGATATCGACACAACCGCTTATAAAACTTTAGAAAACTTAGCTTTTTGCTTGGCTTTTCACAACAACTTAAATTGCCACAACTTGCGATAAAATACTGCCTATTTATATTGAAAAATCTGCTTTTTGAGCAAAACAATCTTATATCAACAATCAGTGATGAACAGACCCCAAAACTTATTTAGAAAAGGTAGGCAATATACTATATATAGTGATAGGCAAACTTGTTTAAATGAACTATGGTCAAAATATTAAAAATCAAACATAGCTGGCGGAGTAACTACTTCGTTTTCAGTAGTAATATTTGAAATCCAGATCGACATCCCAGCTATCAGGCAGGCCTTTATTCTTGCTCAGCCTTATTCTCGTACACTGCAGATTTGCCCAGCGAAGCTGGATAGTGGAGAGAAATCTGGCAAATTTTACTATATCCACATCGCTGAAGTTGACCTTGGCAGTTTGGCTTTTCTGCTCACCAGGAATAATTAAGCCCGAATTGAGCTTGCACTTAGCATGCGGTATGCCGGAAAGGGTCGCAATCCTATACACTTCATTGAAATAATCAAATTCCACAGCACCCGTTTTCGCACCAGCCAACTGTAGCCTATCAGCATCAAGGCTTAAGATGCCCTCAATATTCTTTTGTGCTTTTTCGTATTGATCTATATCGCTACCTAAGCTGCGCCCCGCCTCCGGCAGATATACCGCCCAGACTAATAAAGGCCATAGAGCTATGATGACGGACACAAGGATGTAATACAAAGCAGGATTTTTGAATATGTCTTTCATCGCTAATCCCTTTTCTCCGGTGTAATCGTTATACTGAAACTATTACGCCCGCTTTTTGCCGGTGAAACCCGCTCCTGTAAGTTGCCCAGCTTCTTCTCTATGATCGCTTCACGCAACTTTTGCGTACTGCTTGCACTGGAGGTTTCGCCTGCTATGCTAATGGCAGTGGTAGTAATAGAGATCGAATCTATGTTTAAATCCGTCTGTGCAGCACATTTATTAAGTGCCTCAAGCACCAACGTCAGCTTTGAAGATATGGATTCTTCACCTTGAATGCTAATCAAACCGCTTCTGACATCTCTAATACGCCTTAATTCACTGCCAAGTTTTCGTACCGCTTCAGAGAATGTATCAGGCAACTCTTTTCTTCCCGGCATAACAGCAAAATATTGAGGCTCGAACTTGTCATGCAGAGAGGTTCGAGACCTGTTGAACTTCATTAACTGAACCTGAAAGTATAATCCGAGTGCAAGCAGAAGAACAGAAACAGATATACTCAGAAACTTTAATGCCTTTTGTATCCGCATTTTTTTACCCTGATAGGGCATAAAATCATTGCGGAAGTTTATGGTTTGTGCCTTTTCCAGATGAGCTAAAGCCGCTCCGTATGCGATTGCAAAATCAACAGGGTCGGCGCAGTCAGCCATAGCCTGCGTTTCAATGCCGGCGGACTCTGCCAAATTAACATCTTCGACTTCCGTTCCGAGTTTTGCTCCAAGCTGCTGACGGTCAACGGAATTCATCGAGTCGCAAATTTTCAGATAATTTGTTGGTTCACTGGTTTCAGGCAAATTAGTCGTTACAAGTACTTGTCTTGCAAGCAGATCGTTTCTGTCCTGTGACGGGCCGACTAAGAATGTTCTTAATGCGGATGTCTTTTGTGATTTTGAACAGGTTAAAAAATAGCCGCGTCGACTTGAAAGCAATCCAAATAAAGTCGCGCCTTCTTGAGATTCTGGCAGAGGTATTTTTTGACAAATAAATCTGGAGAGACAATTAACATCAGGCTCTATGGTTACAGGATCAATATTATTACTCTGCAAAGAAAGAAGAATATCCGATAGTATTTTTTGCTTGGCGGTAAAGACAGTCAGTTTAGAACCGCTTTCATTGCTTGAGTTTATTTGGAAAGCTATAGCAACATCGCTTATATCCGTGGCAAGAGCTTCCTCTGTATCAAATCTGATTGTAGAAGCGATTTGTTTGGGATTACTGAATTCGCTTTGAATGTTATGCTGCATAAACAACGCACAATCCAGAGCCACAGCAACCTCAGAAAATTTCAGTTCTCTCTCAGCACAACCCTGGGCGATAAGATCTGCCAATGCCTGCTGCTGATTTTGTTGTTCCTGCTCTTCAGCGGAGACGCTAAAACAGCCCCGGACTTGTCCATCTCCGACACCGGAGCCAATGCACACGACGGTTGCCCTGTCTCTGCTCAGATAAATTCCCAAAAACTTTCGAGATTCCACTTCGGATAAACTCCCAAAAACTTATATTTCAACCGGAAATCACTGCCGTCTCTTTTACCTTATCACCGTCTTTCATTACAGCGATAGTCGCCGATTTCTTTGCCACACCGCTTATTGCTGTTATTTTAATTGTGAAAAAATCGCTGGAGGTCGTTATACATTTCTCGCACTTATCAATCGCATCAGAATATCTGGCCAACTCTTTCTTCAAATCTTCTATATCGGTAAACGGCCGTACGCGTCTTAGCTGTATTATTTTTTCAGCGATTTCAGGGGCGACTGAGAGGCCGCCAAAAGCAAAAGCCGCTTCTAAAACATGTCGGGGGGCTGTATTTATATTGACCTTGCTCGAAGCCCACATTCCCATATACTTTAGAGCCGATTCATTTCTGCCTTCCATATAAGGCCGGGCAAGAGCCTCCTTATCGATCATTGAACAGTGAAAAAGCCTGGCAAAATCGGCATTCTGTCTTACTATCTGTTCGGCAACAGATATGGTTTTCGTTGTTACCTGAGGTCGGTAAGTTCTTGTGACGGTTGTTTTGGTGCTTTTTTGGTTTCTGATGGTTGGCGTTCTCGGAGTTATCGGCCTTGATACGGTTTGCTTTACTGGTTTAAATTCAATTTGAAATGGTTTTATTTCGCTTATTTGTTTTAGTTGACCTTTTAGTAATTGAACCACTTCGTTTTTCAGCCCCATCCATTCGCAGAAAATTTGGAAACCTGCCGCTGTTTCGCGATTGGATTCCTCGTCTCCCAAAAGCAACCAGCCGACGGGATATTTTGCATTTTCGTCCTCAATTTCAATCCTGACTGTGGCAGAAGCAATCTCAAATTCTACTGGTGCGCTCACAAACGGCCAAGCTGGGCCATACGGACCACGTACTATCATTAAACTGGTTTCACCAAGCCCAGCAGTGTCGATTTCATCAGCATTGGTATCATTACCGTCGCTTACATTATTGACATCATTGATGTCGCGGATGCCTTTTATATCTTTGATTCTATCTTTCATCCCTGAGGTATTTTCAGCAGCCCTATGGCCTAAAAGCTCCTTGTATTCGACCTCACTTAAGACAAACAAATCGGAGAAATCCGGCTCGTTCGGTCGGCTAATCAGTTGGGGATTAATATCCTGCAAAGTAGTGAGAGCATATTTTACTGCCGAGTCGCAGGCGTAGCGGGCTTGGCTGTAATCTATTATATACTGGTGACGGTGACGATGAATAGCAACGCTGTTGCTCAGAGTATAACCAAGCGTAGCCAATATTACCAACAGCACTAATGTTATCAAAAGTACTACACCGGGCCGCTGTCGTGTACCAAGATTATTTAGACTTTCTTCCCTCATCGCTTTTTTGCTGTCCCTCTTGTTCTGTTTGTTCTTCCTGCATCTGTACAAACGGAATTTCAAATATGATTATTCTGTTTCAGTCGATAGCAATAGTTCTTGTGATTTTTTCAGCCTCCGGCACATCCAGAGTACCACCTACTGTTTTAACAGGCTCGGCAAAAGAAATAGTTACCTTAATCCCGGGCGGCAGAGTAGGACTTACCCATACATCACGTAGATTCTCGCCCAGAGGGACCTGGATTTTAAAAAAAGTAATGCCGGTGCAAATTGGAACAAAAGAATATGTTTTCTCCCAGTCACTTCTTTTTTCATCAAGCAGTTTATCTTCCAATATCATACCGGTGTGACTACGGTATAAAACAAGACCCTTGGAGTTGGTATCATAATCATAATTTGCCTGCCAGATTATTTCCTCAAATATCTGCTCTCGATTCTTACTATCGGCGATTGTTTTTTGAATCGTCAACCGAGCAGTTGGCAAAGCTTTGTCAAATCTGTTCTCAATGGTGATTCTGGTATCTGAGTCAGCCGCGATTATTCTGTCAAGGTCCTCAGCGATGCGCTGCAGAATCTCGGACGTTAGACGCGGGCTGTCAAGCCTTTTTGTCACCGCAGCGGCGGTGTGCTCGGCTCGGCTATAAATACCAAGCACCGCAGCCAAAATCATCGCCGATATTGTCAGAGTCGCCAGCATCTCGGCCAACGAAAAACCTCCCTGCTTGCTGATTATCTTATGATTTTCTTTCATTTAATTTACAAACAATAACGCAATCGAACGCGAAATCTCAATGTTTGCGTTCCTTTAATAAGTTGAAAATTTCACCTACATCCATCTTATCAAGGTTCTCATAAGGTAAGCCTGTTACCGGGTCTATCTTGCCCTGCTGTTGTTGCCCATCAGACTCAGGTTGTTCTTTCGCCAGCTCCAATAGCTGCTCAACAGAGCTTATCTGCATATTTTGTTCCTCGGCACTTGGTTCGCCGTTAGCATTTTTGTAAATATCAAGATTATACTTAAAAAAAGAGCCGTCTTCGGCAGTGAGCATACCATTGTCCATCCACCGTTGTATGGTCTGGACATCAACCTGGGCGTACTGAGCTGCTTCCCCTATGGTCGTGAGGATCTGCTCAGTCAGCCATTCTTGACCTTCCTGCTGCTGTTCCATAAGCTCCTGCATCTGCTCATCTGTCACTTTAGTCAGCCAGTGAGTTAATTCAACGGTTCGCGTCTGGCCTGTACTGTCACTATACTCGGCTGAGCACACCGCTCTGACCCACATCTGCGCCGTTATAGGCTCGTAGAACGTCTCTACAGCAGTCTGCCATTTGATTTGTGGATACTTATCGCTGTCACCAAAATCTGTACCTTCCTGTACAGACTCCGAAGCGAGCAGTTCTTCAATATTTTCACGTGCCACCTCAAAGGCCTGCATTCGTAGTGCCGTATCTGCCGCCGTGGCTGCACAACTGTTAATAACAACCAATACACCCGAGCTAATCAGAGCCAATATAACCAAAGCAGTCATAACCTCTGCCAGGGTAAACCCCGTTAGAAATCCCCAGTTTCTCTGTGGCGTTTCGCCCATAAAGCCTATTTCTAACGGAGTAAAAGCCTTGTGGCACGGGTTTCCAGCCCGTGAAAACACGGCCAGGATGGCCGTGCCGCTCGTAATGTTTTTAGAAAGGTACTTCATCTTTAGCTTTCGGCACTAAAAGTTCGACATCACCTTCTTTTAATTCAATCATTCTGTTCAGCCGGTTGACCACAACCGAGTATGGTTTCTCGTCCTCGTCCAATAGGATGATTTTTCCGCCGTATTGCCAGCCTGAATGCCCGGCTCGAAACTTTGCTCTGCCCTCGTTGGCAAAGTCAGCATCGTCAAACTCGACATAGACTACCCGGCAATTGCTGCCAAAATTATTTTGTACAATTATCTCTTCATCCAAAACTTCCGACAGGTCCGATGTAGTAATCTGACGGAGCAAGTAACTTTGCTCAGTCAGGTCAATAATCACTTCGTATCTTCTATCGCTTTCAGCGGCGGCACTGGCGGCCATTTGCATTGTAGAGACAAAATCCTGCAATTGCCCCTTAAATGTGTTCTTTCGCAGCACCAAAAAAAAATTCACCTGCGCCAGAAGCACAATCAGCGAGATCATAAAAACCACAACAATCAGCTCAGTTAGCGTAAAACCGTATCTGGTAGTGCGCAGTGTGTATCGCATTTTGCACAAACCATGTTGCACACGTACAACGCAATTAGTTTGCATCGGTGCTGAGAAGATCGGCATCATAGCCTTCACCGCCTTCTTCACCGTCGGCGCCATAACTTTTGATTACAAATGACTTGCCGCTTTCAGGATAAAGTATATAGGCAAAGTCTTTTCCCCAGCCATCCTTCGGCAGGTCGGTCGTATCCAGATACCCATCCGTCGGATAATTCACAACATCATCAGGAGGCACTATAAGAACACTTAATCCTTCATCTTCGGTTGGGAACCGTCCGGTGTCCATTTTAAATTGATTAACAGCCGAATGAAGAATCTTCAAATTGGCTTTTGTGGTCGTAACCCGCGCTCTATCTGTTTGGCCCACAAAATTACGGACCACGACAGCCATAAGTAAACCGAGGATGATAAGCACAGCCATCAGCTCAACCATCGTGAAGCCATACTTGTGGTGAGCTTGTCGAATCCATCTAATGTTTTTCCTTTTTTCTTTCATTGTCCTGTTACACTCCCAAGAATAAGTCAATTAAAATTGGACCGCAGAAATTTTTAAGATCGGTAGTATCGTCGCATAAGCGATTAGCCCGATTATACCAGCCATAAAGATTATAATAATCGGCTCAA
>CAZVUF010000090.1:0-9909 GCA_964629355.1 uncultured Pirellulales bacterium
AGCTCGGCAGCGGAAATTTGGCATCGACAGGCACCGAGAAATCGGGCATCTGAATAAGCGCATCAACAATTTTTCCATCTTTAAAAGCATACTGTAGCTCGTAACTGTTTTTGGGCAGAACCTGTGAAAGCAGGTTCTCCAATGACCATTCACCCATTTGGCCTCGCAGCTTGGGACTGCTAAGAATATCCTGCAAACGTCTGACATCTGTTCCAAGCTGGAGCATTTGTTTATTAGTGCCTTGCAATTCGCCTATCTGGGTATTTAGCTGGCCAAGCACCTGCTGGCTGGCCTGCATGTTCCTTGTGATATTGGCTTGCCCATCCTGCAGCGATTTGTTAAGCTCGGAGCGGATACCATCCTGAGCTGTTTTGAGCGCTTCGAGCTGCTGCTGGAGCAGGCTGATACCCGTTGCCTGGCCGGCAATCTCTTTTCTGCCGGCAAAGCTGGATGTAATGAGCCAAACCAAAAGGCCCAGGACAAACACAATCAAAATGATAACGATAGTGATTAGGAACGGTTCCATATTGAGTATCCTTAAAAATCATCCTGATTATAACGGCTGGTAAACCCTACGTAAAATGTGGGGGGTAAATATTTTGCAGATTCGGGTGAAAACAATCAAAGCGGTCATATTCGATTGGGGAGGGGTGCTGATAGACGACCCATGGTCGGCACTGATGCACTATTGTTCCAAGGTTTTCGAAGTGCCGATAGATACTTATGCGCAAATACACGGTACGTTTCTTCCAGATTTCCAGAGAGGTCTTATAAGTGAGCAGATATTCTGGAAGAAGGTGTACAGAGAGCTAAAAAAACCGAAGCCCGACAGGCCTTCGTTATGGGGCGATGCCTTTCGAGCAGCATATTCACCACGGCCTGAGGTTTTTTCTTTCGTCGCAGAGCTGCACAATAAAGGCTATAAGACTGCGCTATTATCTAATACCGAGGTCCCAGCTATGCGGCTTATTGGCCAACTGAACTACTATATGTTCGATGAACTTATTTTTTCCTGTGCCGAAGGCGCGGTTAAGCCGGAGAAAAAAATCTATGAGATTGCTGTCGGCAAACTCGATTCCCAGCCTGAGCAAACCGTGCTCATAGATGATAAAGCCGAATTCATAAATGGTGCAAAAGAAGTTGGACTTAACGGGATTACTTTCAAAAATCTCAAACAGGTTAAAGAAGAATTGGCTAAACTGGGTGTGAAAATAGATTAAACAACGTAGTAAAGGAACTGCTGATGAATCTATCAACAGCACTACAAAACAAAACCATCATCTTACTCGATGGGGCAATAGGTACTGAACTGGATAAGCGCGGCCTGATGGGCCGGGCAAGCAATAATCTCGATGCTCCGGAGGTTGTGCTCCAGATCCAACAAGAATATGCCCGGTGCGGTTGTGATGCTCTGACGACAAACACACTGACGATGAACCGCATCTACATTGAGACACACAACGTCGGCGTATCCGTGCGGGATGTAAATAAAGCCGGTGTTGAATTGGCCAGACAGGCAGCCCTCGATAAACAATATGTGCTTGGAGATATGAGCTCAACGGGCCAGATGCTTGAGCCGTATGGCACCTACAAAGAGCAGCAATTCTATGATGCGTATAAAGAGCAGGCTGAAATCCTGGCTGAAGCAGGCGTTGATGGATTTATAATCGAGACGGTGTTTGACCTTCGCGAGGCACTGTGTGCATTGAAGGCCTGCAAAGACAATTTCTCGCTGCCTACCATTGTTTCGATAGCTTTTACAACAGAAACAAAAGGTGCAAGAACCATAATGGGCAACACCGCAGGCGAGTGTGCCAAACAGCTAACAGATGCAGGCGCAGACGTTATAGGTGCTAATTGCGGTGATCTTGACCCAACTCAGATGGCTGTGATCGTATCTTTGCTTAAAAAGGAAACAAAAATACCAATTCTGGCACAGCCCAACGCAGGCAAACCGGAGCTGGTTGAAGATAAAACAGTATTTGATATGGAGCCGGAGCCTTTTGCTGCGGGTATCAACAAATGTTTGCAGGCCGGCGCTCACCTTATTGGCGGTTGCTGCGGCACAACTCCGGCGCATATCCGAGCAGTTGCCGATCTGCTAAACAGAAAGAAACAATGACAAATTACCATTTAGTAATACTGAAAAAGCCGTATTTCGATGCCATCCTGTCTGGTCAAAAGCAGATTGAATCGCGTTTTACCAAAACCAGGCGCGAGCCTTTCGGACAAATACAGCCCGGCGACAAACTATTTCTTAAAATAAGCTCCGGGCCGGTGTGTGCCATTGCAACTGCAGCAGCGGTTAAAACCTTTGAAAATCTAACGCCAGAGCAAATTGTGCAAATTAAAGAGGAATATAACCGCGGTATTAAAGGTAGTGATCAAATTTGGCAAAGCAGGTCTGATTGCAGATTTGGCCTTTTAATCTGGTTGACAGACGTAGTGCCCATTGAGCCTGTGTGGATTCGTAAAAAAGACTGGCGGGCGTGGGTGGTTCTAACGGATAGAAAGAACTTCGGGCTGCTGAGACCCAGCGTTGTTAAAAAAATAACCCACAGTAAAACCGGGGGCTAAATACTCAAGATATTCAGGTTTTCACTGCCGATCGCCTGGATAATAGACGAAATCCGGCTTAATCCTGAACTTTCTGCACAATCCTTCTACCAGCGATTCTATCCTTTTTATCTGGCAGTCGGTTGGGTCGGCCTGCCGCTGTGGGTCGGCTATAGCACAGATACGTATAGTCTGGCTGCTACCGTACCAGGTTCTTCCCGGCTCGACTGACCATTGCCTCTGCCATTTTTCGGTGGGCTGTATCTGGCCGTCGCTGCCGCCGAGACCGTTGCAAACCACAAAATGACAATTGAGGTCTTCCGGACTTGCCAGGCCGCTCATCGAGGCCAATTGCTCTATGTTACCCGCTTTGGTGCTGCTGTAGTAAATCTCAATTCGGTTCCAGCGGTCGGGTGATTGGCAGGCCTGAGAGTGAATGGTTGTTTCCACAGAGTCGAGACGATAATAGCTCCACAAACAAAATGGCCCCTCCGCAGGGGGATTATTACCAAGAGCGATTAAGACTGTTGCTCCTGTCGTCATCGACACCAATAATGCCGCTAAAACCTTCACCACCCTTGTCTGCCCTGACACAACCGCATTCATAAAAGCTTTTATCCTTCAAGCAATCCGGGGAATAAAGTTATAAGAAATTACCCAAAGAGTTTATGCCTCTTTGCATTAGGTATACATCGGCAGCTATTGATAAAAAGCTACATATTTTTTTTCAAAAAAATGTTTTTCACTGCTCCTTCGCACTACAAATCGCGGAGATGGATAATCGACGAAAGATTTTTTCAGTATTTTTTGTGGATTTAAGTATCTTGATTTATGGGACTACAACTTGTATATTACTTCGCCGACGTTTTACTATCTGAAACATAAGCAAAAACCCCAATAAGCTGGAGAGCTTAAATTTATTATTTATTTAGGTTGTCCATTTATGAGGGAGAAAAGAAATGGCAGCACAATATCGTTCATTATCCTCAGAGGAAATCACACTTCTAACCAATCAGGGCTGTAGTTGCACCGATTGGTCGAAGGTACAGGTTGCCCAAGGTTTCGATGCGGGCAGAGTGCGAGCGACTAACTTTTGCGGTGATGTAAAGTTAGGCGTGTTCGAAAAAGACGTATCCTTCTTTGGCGGTGTTACTAAGCCAACAGGAATCAGTAACGCCACCATTCATAACTGCACCATCGGCAATAACGTACATATCAATCAGGTAAGAAATTACATAGCTAACTATATCATTGAAGATGATGTGGTGATAGATAACATCGACCTGCTCGCGGTTGAAGGTGAAAGTTCGTTTGGAAATGGTACGAAAGTAGCTGTCGTTAATGAAGCCGGCGGCAGAGAGATCCCGATTTATGACTATTTGTCAGCTAATACAGCCTATATAATAGCATTTTATCGCCATCGGCCGAAGGTAATCGAAAAGCTTCAAAAGATGATAGCCGAGTACACCGCTTCTGTATCCTCATCTATGGGCCTTGTGGCAACAGGTGCAAGAATCGTCAACTGTCGAATTATCAAAAACGTCAAAATAGGCCCAGCAAGTATAATCGAAGGGGCCAATAGACTGGAGAACGGCTCCGTCAATAGTTGTCCGGAAGACCCTATTTACATTGGGTCGGGCGTCTTCGCGAAAAACTTTATCGTTTGCAGCGGCTCAAAAATATCAGACGGCATTATAATAGCCGAGTGTTTTGTAGGCCAGGGCACCGTTTTATCCAAGCAGTATTCAGCGGAGAACTCGGTCTTTTTCGCCAACTGCGGTGGCTTCCACGGTGAGGCCTGTGCAATATTTGCCGGACCCTATACGGTAACGCACCATAAATCCACACTTTTGATTGCGGGGCTTTTCTCATTTCTAAACGCCGGCAGCGGAACCAACCAGAGCAATCACATGTACAAGTTAGGCCCAGTCCATCAGGGTGTGGTAGAACGCGGCTCAAAAACCGCCAGCGATTCATATATGCTCTGGCCTGCGAAGGTCGGTGCATTTACCGTAGTTATGGGAAGACACTATAGAAACTCTGATACCTCGGACCTTCCCTTTTCATATCTGATTGAGCATGAAGACGAAAGTATTCTGGCGCCAGGCGTGAATCTACGTAGCGTAGGTACTGTCCGAGACGCCCGCAAGTGGCCTAAACGGGACAGAAGAAAAGACCCCCGAAAACTCGACCTGATAAACTTTAAGCTGCTAAGTCCATATACAATTCAGAAGATGATTAACGGCCGAGACCTCCTCCGTCAGCTTAAAGCAACATCCGGTGAAACATCCGAATACTTTACCTATCACAGTGTCAAAATCAGTAATTCATCATTGGAACGCGGCATCAAATTATACCAAATCGGCATTGATAAATTTCTGGGCAACTGCCTAATTAGCTGGTTCCAGGGTAAACAGCCTAAAAATATCGGGGAGCTTCGAGCAGCTCTGCAGCCGCAGACCAATGTGGGACCAGGCAAATGGGTAGACTTGGCGGGCCTTTTAGCACCGGATGAGGCTGTGCAAAAAATTCTCTCCGATATAGAAAGCGGCACTATCAGCACCCTTGAGCAGGTGGATGATGGTTTTCGGTCGATGCATGAGAATTACCCGCAGTACGAGTGGGCCTGGGCAGCGGATGTACTGCAGAAAATTTTTGGTAAAACAATAGATGAAATAACACCCAATGACATCATCGAGCAAACGACGAAATGGAAAGATGCTGTGGTGGAGCTTGACCACCTGCTTTGCGCCGACGCCAAAAAGGAATTTGCCGCTACTGCCCAAATAGGCTTCGGCATAGACGGCGATGAAGAGACAAAACACAGCGATTTCACCGCAGTCAGAGGTCTGTTTGAAAAAGATAGCTTCGTTTCCGAAATCGAAAAGCACATAGCTAATAAAACGCAGCTTGCCAACGAGCTTATAGACCGGATGGGAAAATTGCGTTAAGGCAAACCTTTAATTAAGGAGTGGTTAAATGAGAGTAATAATGCAACCCAATTACGAGGCAGTATCAAAATGGGCCGCCAACTACGTGGCTAAAAAAATAAATGATTTTGGACCAACCGAAGCAAAACCATTTGTATTAGGGCTTCCCACAGGTTCTTCACCGCTGGGAATGTACAGAGAGCTGATAAATCTCAATAAAGCAGGAAAAGTAACATTTAAAAATGTTGTCACCTTTAACATGGATGAATACGTTAATATCCCTGAAGACCATCCCGAAAGCTACCACTCATTTATGTGGAACAATTTTTTCAGCCACATAGATATCCCGAAAGAAAATGTCAATATTCTCAATGGAAATGCTCCGGACCTTGAGGCTGAGTGTGCTGCATACGAAGAAAAGATAAAAAGTGTTGGCGGCGTTACGCTTTTCGTCGGAGGGATAGGTCCGGACGGCCATATCGCATTTAATGAGCCAGGCTCGTCACTATCGTCAAGAACCCGCGTCAAGACCCTTACTTATGATACCATCGTAGCCAACTCGCGATTCTTCGGTGGTGACGTCAACAAAGTCCCCAAAACAGCTCTGACGGTAGGTGTGGGCACCGTTATGGATGCTAAGGAAGTGCTGATTATTGTAAACGGCCATAATAAAGCACGTGCTCTACGACACGCTATCGAAGGTAGTGTCAATCATTTGTGGACAATAAGCGCCCTGCAGATGCATCCCAAAGGCATTATTGTCTGTGACGAAGAGGCAACGGTGGAACTGAAATACGGCACCGTAAAATATTTCAAGGACATAGAATCAGCCAACCTCGACCCCGCTACGCTGCTAAAATAAAACATAATACCGTGTAAAAAAACAATCCCCCAAGAGTTCCCGCTTCGCGGGGTCCCAATTGGGGGGTTTTCATCACCTGTTTTTCACTCTTTGTGGATGGGATAAACTATATGGGCCTTATCCTTGAGTGTTTCTATATACTCTGTAACAAACTCAGACCGCTTCTCTTGTGTAAGTTTTGTTATTATATAGTCTTTTGCCTGCTCGAACAGAATCACGCTGCCCTGTTTGCGGTCGGTGACTTTTATAATGTGATAGCCGAATCTGGTTTCCACAACGTCGCTTACCTGTCCGGGCTGCAGCTCAAAAGCGACTTTTTCAAAAGGTGCCGCCATTTGACCTCGTGCGAAGAAATTCAGGTCACCGCCCTTTGCCGCTGAGGGACAGTTGGAATGGGCTTTGGCTAATTCGGCAAAATCAGCGCCTTCCTTGATTTTTTTCAGCAGGTCTTCGGCTTTTGCTTTTGCTGCGGCTTTTGCTACATTCGGGTCGGTATTGGGCTGCGAGGTATCGGGTATTATGAGAATATGGCTTGCTCTGACCTGTTCAGGAGTTTCAAACTCCCTTGGATTATCGGAATAATATTGCTTGGCTTCTTCTTCCGTGACGCTCGCTATACCAGCCAACTGCGGCCCCAAAAGTTTCTGATAGAGCATTTGCTTGCGTAACTTGGCTTTGTCGGCCTCAAAACTTTGGCCGTATTCTTCTAACTTCTTTTTGTACTCCTCCAGCGAAAGCGGCGGCTGCTGCGCGGCAGCTTGTTCGCTGATTAGGCTGTTCAGCTCTTCCTCGGTAACAACTATCTTCGCTTGTTCTATCTGCTCGGCCAGTAAGCGCTCGCTGATTAGTTTGTCCAAAGCCCACTGCCTGATCTGTTTTTCATATTGCTCGATAAATTCAGTAGGCAATTTCGCAGCTTTGGCCGTCATTTTCTCAAGCTCTGGCTCAACCAACACTTCTAAGTCGCTTTCGACAATATTGAAACCATTAACGATAACAACAACATCGTCAACAGGTGTATTCACATCGGCCTGTGGAGACTTTTTCGAGCAACAACTAAGCCCGATAACCGCTCCCAAGAGCGAAATATAAAGAATAAAACTTACAAAGCTTTGTCTTTTGATTTTGCCACATCTGTTTTGTAGCCGCTGCAGATTGCTTGCCATAAATTTGCCCTTTTACTGATTTATAATATTAAAAACCTTTACATAACAATTAATAATCATTATCTCAACAAAAAACGGCTGTGTCAAAAGTAATTTGACCCAAAAGTTGTTAATACGTTCAAAATAGGACTTTGACACCACCTTCATATAATCGTATAATTCCGGTGCAAGGAGGCAAAGGATGAAGCAAAGTAGAATCAGCAGGGTCATACAGATCTTGACAACGCTGCAGGCAGGAAAAAGTTATGCCGTCGGTGATTTGTCTAAAATATTTGGAACAAGCAAACGTACCATTTTTCGCGACCTCAAAGAGCTGCAGACCATAGGTGTACCGTACCATTATGATGCCGGTAGCGGCGGTTATACTATAGACCCCGAATTCTTCCTGCCGCCAATAGATCTGAACCTGCAGGAGGCGTTGAGTTTACTTTTGCTGGTTTACAAAGCAAGTAATCAGATACAGTTACCATTTAAGAAGTCGGTGCTGCTGGCTGCTCTGAAAATAGAGAACAATCTGCCTGTTAAAATAAGACAATATTGCAATTCGGTTCTACAGAATATCTCTGCCGTGCCCGGTGCCCAGGCCCCAATATATCATCTTGATAAAACCTTTTCAGAACTGCAAAAAGCCATCGTCAACAAACGCAGGGTGAACATTCGTTACGACTCGTTATTTGATGGCAGGATTATTGACGTTGAGTTGTGCCCCTATCATCTGCTGAATAATCAGCGGATGTGGTATGTGCTGGGCTTCTCCAACCTGCACCAAAGCGTCCGCACTTTTAAGCTCAACCGAATCAAGGAATCGCAAATCACAGACAAATGCTTCATAGGAGGGGACAATTTCGATTTAGCAGACTACCTCGGCAAAGCCTGGTCGATGATACCTGAAGGCCGACTGTATCATATCAAGCTTCGATTCCTGCCCAAAGTAGCAAATAACATCACCGAAGTAGAATGGCACAGCACACAAAAGGTCACACGCGACAGCGACGGCTCAGCCATTGTGGAGTTCCGTGTTGACGGCTTGGGTGAGATATTCTGGTGGATCCTCGGCTACGGCGATCAGGTAGAAGTGCTCGCACCCAAAGCTCTGCGGCAAAGAGTCCTTCAAGCAGCGAAAAATATAATTAAACACAACGAAAAAATATAAATCCTACCTATCGGCCTATGATAAGCAAATGATCTTACCGAAATAAAATATGGCCTTTAACATACAGCAACAACGAAGACCAAAGGTCGGCTTAGATGTATGAGCCGGCCTAACTATGTGAACTCGACTTTCTTGCAAAACCATCAGGTTTGATGTATAGTACAATAATCTAATTTTAAACGTTTGTGCCAACGTAGCTCAATGGCAGAGCTCTGGTTTTGTAAACCAGTGGTTGTCGGTTCGAATCCGACCGTTGGCTTTTTCTTTTCACAAATATCAGCTTGCCCAAAGATTTCTTTAGCCTCACAGATGAAGGCATTGATGGCTGAACGTTTAAACCTTACCGACCTTCACGAATTTTGGCCGCCCAGTCAATAGTAGATGGATTTTGTCCATCAGGAAATCCTGGTGGTGTCAGTATTCCTTTCTCATCTGTTTTAATGGCAATGCTTTCTTTCCATTCACCATTTCTAGGATTAAACCATTGGAAACGATATGATGTATTAGGTTTAAAGCCGCTTAATGTGGGCAATACCGTCTTATTCTCAAAGTAAAGTAAAGCAAGGTCTTTTTCCGCGGTACTCATCATAAATGACCAGCCATCCAAACCTCTTTCAGGGCTGTTTGGAGCTTTTCGTGGGTGTATATTTTGCGAGTTGAGCTGTAATTGTTGGTACTTATTACCTTCGGATAACATAAATGCCTTGAGATGTTGCATATAAAGGCCCGATTCGAACTTTAACGCATCCCAGAAATGGGGACGAACGCCCGCAGGCTCTCCGGTTGAGGTAATATCATAGGCGCTTGTGCCATGCACATGACCCGACAGTCCCCCTGAAAGAACCGAGCCATACATCTGTGCGCGTGAGAAATAATTATCGCGTGCGGAATTGGCTGGTGGACGTTCACCATTCGGCATGTTTATTTCATGGTTCCAGCCTGTATAATACGGCTCAAAATTTACGGCAGGATATGGAGGATCAAGGTTAAAGAGAGTTTCGATCGCCTTGTAAACACCGTGGTCGCGAGGCTTGTTGCCTACACTGTGCATGGTTAGCCAGGGACAGTCCTGATCGTGGCCGAACTGTGTATAAGTGGAATCATTGATTAGTGTCGTGTGGGGTTGTCCAAACGGCAATGGACCATACTTTTTTAGATGCCAGGTCAGAGCTTCGTTGAATTCATCGGCGCTCAGGCTGTATTCTTTTGGAATCCAATCGAGATGAATCCCGCTAAAGATGA
>CAZVUF010000091.1:0-9858 GCA_964629355.1 uncultured Pirellulales bacterium
TCGTTGACGACTTATTTCAGGACTTTTTTTTGGCACTGGCTGCCAACCCTGTGTCGTTGGATGGGCCAAAGTTAAAAGCATTCCTTTATCGGGCTATTATTAATGATATTCGAGACGCAGTCAGGCGAATAGAACGTTATAGGAACCTGTTGAAGAAATATGCTGAGAATCGTGAGTTTGCCGTCAATAAACAAGGGCTGAAAAACGCTTTTACCGTTGAGGAAAGGGTGGAAGCAATAATGAAAAATGCATGGGAATCACTTTCACCCAAAGAGACAGCAGCAATTTCCTTAAGATATCTCGATGGTTACAACATTGCAGAGGTTGCAGAAAAAATGCGGGTTAAACCGGCAACTGTCAGTCGATATACCTGTATAGGATTGGGTAAAATGCGTCAATTCTTGAACCACAACCGTGGGGGTAAACCATGAATTACAATGAGAAAAGTCAGAACTGTGAAGAGGCTGAACTGTACTACCTTAGCTTGGTATTCGGTGATGAATACGGCGAAGTACCCGAAAAAATAGCGGCTCATGTAAAATCCTGTGGCTATTGCAAGAGCCAGCTAAAGACACTGAAAGACCAGCTTTTGACCGCTGAGGTAGCAAGTTCGAACAATAATCGGCTTTCAGAGGCTCAGGTACATATACTTGGACTTCACTTTTCTTACCTTGGAAAGGAAGTCGGATGTGAAAGCGTAAAGCCTTTTCTTCCATCCCTTCTTGAGCCCTCGTTCGAGATAAGAATCCCTACGCCTATCACTGTACACCTTGACCACTGCGAATTATGCAATAGCGACCTTGCCGCTATACAAGCCATGAGCCTAAATGGAAAACAGCTTAATGTCCTCAATTCAATACTCGATGACAATTCTTCAGTTCAAAACGTCGTCTGTTCAATTGCAGCAATCTCCGTAAGACAATATGTTGATTTGGACTTTCGGAGGATTGAGCCGGAAGTAATCAAACATTTGTGTTGTTGCAATATGTGCCAATCGTTGATTTATAAAGCTAGAGCGGAAAGTATCAGAAATTTGCGGGAAAAGACCGTGCAAAAAGCCTTTCCATGTGAATCGGTCACATTCTCTGATGTTTTTGATTACTGTTTCCCTTATGAATTATTTCCCTACAGCGACCAGTACGCCGGATTTAGAGAACCTTTTGTCAATGAATTGAAGCAATGCGCCAAATGCCTTCAGAAAGTGCAGGAGTTACACCAGCAGGTTTATTCCATTAAACAGAGACCGGAATCCGGCGTAGTAACAGTTTATGAGATAGGCGAGACGCCAAAATCAGGAGTCACGCAGGAAATGCAGGGTAATTACGGCGGTTTTCCTATAAGCGTTAGAACACCCAGCCCTGCTGAACGTCAGATGTCACCTGGCGTCCGACAGGAGCATAGTGTATGGCTGGGTGAAAAAGCACACATCCTTAAGAAGGGATTTAAGCATCTGGCCAGGGTGGCTGTAGCAGCAGGTGTGGTTCTTGCTGTCACCCTGTTTTTGCGAAGTATGCCCACTGCGAACGCCCGGACTATCCAGCAGGTATATGATGCTATTCAGAAGGCCTTCAATGTGCACATACAACAGTTTGCTGACGGAAGTCCTGAACTACTGCAGGAAAAGTGGGTATCGAAGGACCTGGGTATCTACGCCGTGAAGGATGAAAACGGCTTTGTGATTTGGGACATTAAAAACCAGGTGAAACGCAGCAAGCGGACCGGGTCTCAACAGTCAGAGACTGTGCCCCTGTCCGAAATACAATCCGCGGCAATACAAAAAAGGATTCGAGGTTCCCTGGGCCTTATGCCATTCGAAAACGTGTCCCAGATGCCAAGAGATGCCGAATGGAAAGAATTAGATACGTCCGCGTTAGAGGGCATTGCCAGCAATACACGCGTATATGAGCTACTCTGGACAAAGCAGGCTACAGATGGGTCTGTTGTACGTTTCAAATGGCTTGGATTTATCGATGAATCCACGAACAGGCCTTTGCGTGCCGAGTTCTATAGCCGGGACAGCTACTCCGAAGATTATGAGTTGGAAACGGTATATTCGATAGAATACTGGGCCGAAAATCAAATGGAGGTCTTCTTAACACAAGCATTGCCATAAGGAACTACTTGGGACTCCACAGGGGATAGCGGTTTTCATATCGCTCTTGTACCTTTTCAATCAGAAGCTCATTCGCTTTTCTGTTTTCGACGTGCCCATCCACAAAACCTACGTTTACGGTCCTGTTTGGATGTCGCCCTCCGATAGCGTCATGCTCCTGCCCCTCATAGATTGGTCTTTTAGTGTTAATCTTCATACCCGGCACATATGAAGCGTCCTTCTGACTTAGGGATTCTACGGCATGCCACCAGTCAATTAACGTGAAGCCCGAATCAACCATCAAGAGCGTTTCGCTTGGTCTTGATATCTCGACAGGATTGAGTGGTTGGCCGATGAATTCTGCTCTGTTGCTAAAGTCGGAAGTGCTTTTAAAGATGGATTGATTAACTCCATAATTGCCGCAGAGGATGTTTGTTTTCAGCCTTAGTTCTTTCACATTCTTTGCCGGACAACATAGCAAATTTTTTTGGTCAGTCTTTTTATAATAGAACTGACCTATGTAGTTTAACCACCACCAACCTTTCCTGTTATAATCAAGGCTGCCCGGAAAACCGCCTGGAGGTTCAATATCGCAACTAGTAAACCCATGTGGAACTGTACCATTACTGGATGAGTACGCAGTGACAGCTATCCCAAGCTGTCGTATGTTAGAAGTACAGATAACGGTCTTGGCTTTCTGTCGGGAAGTGCTAAGCACAGGTACGAGAACCGCCATTAGCAGGCTAATTACGGCGCAGACCAAAACCAATTCTGTTAACGTGAAACCTTGCCTTTTCATACCAAAAAAATACTTTACACTAACTTGCCGGTAAAATCAACCGAATAGTTTGGATTTGTGTGAAAGTGAGGAGAGAAGCTTTATTACGCTTTTTTATGCTTTTTGTAGATTGGGATTTCGCCTATAAATCCTGCGAGCGAATTCGTATACTTGAAAAATGCTGGTCTGAATCACAAGGAGGTTTACCCGTCATCCATGCCGGGTAAACCTCATCTGTACCGGCTTTCCTATTCCTGCACTCCGCTGCAGGCACGCACCCAGTAGTTTATGACATCGCCTGTAACTGTGCAGCTCCAGGGGTCCTCAATGTCCTCTACGCACGGCCATTTTGAAAGTCTGATAAACCAGCTTGTAGAACAGCTACCACTTGGAGCAGCCTCGCAGCCGTAAAGCGGCCAATAAGTCTTGTAGTAGCCGTAACACTCTTCTCCAACAAATTGGCATAATATATACTTGTATTCTTGCAGGAGCTTTGTACAGGTATAACCTTCTACTGCGCCTGCGATGTTGTTGAGCTCATTGTAGTCAAGATCCTGTAAATTGGCTTCTATGGTGCTGTCGGAGATTATAAGAGCAATGCCTGTGCTCCAGTCCATATCGAAGAAACTGGCCTCAGTGCGGTAATAGAACTTCCTGCTTGCCAAGTCCACGATTCGAACATATTCGCTGTCAATGCTTTCCAATACAACGAAATGCTTTTTCCCGGGGAAATACAGGATTACTTGGCAGTTGCCAATGCTTCTGATTGTCTCAAGGTCGGTCCGAACCGCACGACAGTTTAACCCCAGGTTCTGAGCAAAATTTTTCATCGCATAAAGACTCGTGCTGCTATCCGGCTCACTTACCAGGGCGGCCAATTGTGAATCACTGGTATATATGCCTAACTGTTCAAGGACGTATTTCATCGAGGCGGTAGCACAATTCTGCGGATATATGCCCTCTTCCGCGTCAAGACTCAGCTTCTCGCCCAGAAGAATATCTGTATCGGCCATTGATGAATGACGGTAAATCAGCGGGCGATTGGTTATGGGCGAGGCATATTCAATAAGTGTATCTTCTTCATAATCTACCTTGAAAGAGTCTTCTTGTGGAACATTTGCATCGACAGTCATTGTCCAGATGTCCCGAGCAAGTAGTTTTTGCGAACCTGCTTCATATTTTTCCAGCACGATAGACATTGGAACCCAGCGGCTGGATACATGCTCGAAGTCGGAATAGTATTTGAAGATAGAAGCGTTACCTTTGCCGGTTACTGAACAGGAAATGACTGCATATTGCATGCCCGGGTCCAGAACAAATGAAAACTGCGAACCATCATTATTATTGAGTGTTAGAAGTACCTCGGCCCGGCCATCGATAATTCTTTCAGAAGCTGTCGATTCAAGGCTGGAAAGGTTTTCTAAAGAATAGTAACCGTGGCCCCAGGGTACCAGGCCTGCAGTAAGAGGTCCGTTGACTGCGACAGGCATTTCGCCAGCCGAATCTACATAAGCGTGTTCTGCCACTGGTGTGTACATAATGTAATGCTCGCCGTCCCAGGCAAATACCCGGCGGGCATTCAGTTCGGTATTAAACTGGCTGGTCATATAGTTGTCTTCAAGTTCTTTGCCCGGTTTGACCGAATCGATGCGGGATTGTATATTAATCTCCCATTTAAATCGCTGTCCGTCATAAATCACCGATTCGATGGAACTCATCGTGTATTCATTAGACAGCTCATACCGCGTATTAAACGGAATCGCATCAAGCTGGAGTTTTTGAAGAAGCTCTGTCCTTTCAGGTTTATCCGAGCTGGCCCGATACTCCGCCACCCTTTTTGAAATCATTGTTCTGATTTGGCTCTCGTCTGCGACTTTCGCAGCGCGGTATTCCTCGTGAGAAGCTTCAATCGCGCCAGCAGGAATCCACGTATTCCTCGGCTCATTCGTTAATTGCTGAAATAACCGCAAAATCTCTGAACGGTTCAGTTGCCGGTCAGCCAGGCACAAAGTGGCACACAGCATTGTGAGTAAAAATGAGATTAGTATGTTTTTTCTTTCCATTTGCGTAGACCTCCTACACGATTGAAAAATATAATTGGCATGCATCCTTTGCCCTATTTCGCATTGCTGCCTTGCAGGAAAATTCAAATCCAAAACTATAACAGACAGCGTGTGCCATCCTCTTGATTTTGATTTTTTTTCGAAATTAGCCGAGGAGAACTGCTCAATTTTGAAGCGAACCACTGATTGTGGTGCTCTTTCGGGTTAATAGAGATAAAAACCTCATTTGCCAGGCCCCTCCCAATGCCTATACCGGTACACTCAAGGCTGGAGCTGTGTTCACTTGGTTTTTACCAACCAATACTCAGTAAAGAGCATCAGGTCGTTTAAGTCGACAATGCCGTAATTGTCCAGGTTTGCTCCCTGGCACAAGTTAGGCTCATCGCAGTTACTATCGTACCAATAGGTAGCAAATATAGAAAAGTCATTAAAATCCACTCGGCCATCGCCGTCGAAATCGCGGGTGGGAACCTGCGAAAACTGTATGTGGTGGATCAGGCCGTAATCATAAAATGGAGGTTCGTCTAACCATTCTTGCCAGTAAAGAGCAATATTGGTGTCTCCAACCTCAACAGCGTTGTAGTCGATGATAAACCAGTCCCCAATGCTGACTTCAAGTAGGTCGGTGTCAGTATAAAGGTCAAAGCCTTGGACCCATTTTTCCTCTTCTTCCCAATAATCGAAGGCCGTGGTAACCCATGCATCAGCGCCTGCGGCTTCCAGGCAGGACTCAAAATATGGGTCAAACTCGCCTCTGGCGTAAAGCACCCCATAGTTTCTGTAGTCCTCCTCGAGTAGCAGTCTGCCGGACCAGGATTCCGCTACGTTGGAGTCAATCACTATGGCCAATTCAGTGCCGACCATAATCTGTCCATAGTCCACATACTTCAAGGCAATGTTTACTTCCACTGGTACCAAAGGCTCATTACTGTCGCGCAGAAAAACCTTTGTGGAGACCTCTCCAAAAGCAACACAGGGAACTAATATGAGAAATGCAAGTAAGAACCGCCTTCCTGGGCTCTTCATGGGCGAACCTTCTTGTAAATTGCCATAATATTCCACTCAAAATCGGCGACATTAGACCAATTTTTTCATCCGATGCCTTGAATTTGCCCAAGTTACCAAAATAATTAGCAGAAAGCAACCGAAACTCTGCACAAATCGGCTTATCTGCAGATGTATAAAGTCTGCAAGTTAAGTAACTTATAAACCCGAGCCAAAATTTTATTGCGGCAATATGTCTCCAAGCCCTGTCAATAATCAGAAAAATCAAAATCTCTCGTTTTAGAAACGCTATAAGAATAGGTATTGTAAAAACTCAGGAGATATCGGTGCGCTTTTACCGGTTCGGTTAAATTACGAAAGAACTATGGCTCTTAAGCGAACAAGCAGATTAATTCGATTACTAATAACTCTCCAATCAGAAAGCCAAAATAGCTTCAAAGGGCTTTTGGAGACCTTAAAGGTAAGCCGAAGAACGCTTTACAGAGATTTGCAGGCTCTTCAGGAAGCCGGGATTCCCTGTTATTTTGACCGGCCTGGGCAATGTTATAGAGTCGATAATGGTTTTTACATGCCGCCTCCGAATTTGACTGCGAAAGAGGCGTTTGGTCTGCTTTTACTTGTCCACAAAGCCCGAAAGGTATTGGAGGTGCCGTTCAGTGATACAGTGTTGCGAGGAATACTCAAAATTGAAAATAATCTGCCCCCGGCCACACGAGAATACTGCAAACAAAGATTAAATAATATATCTATACACGGCACTTGCGCACAATCGAAAGGCTCGATAGATGAACAATTTGAATCTTTACAGCATGCGATTCGCAAAAGGCAGATACTAAAACTCACCCATAGCTCTAAACCTGAGCAGCCGGTAGTCACTTGCCATTTCAGCCCCCTTCACCTTCTCTACACTGATTCATGGTACGTCATGGGAAAAATGAACTTCAGCAGGCAGATACAATCCATAAAGCTCAGGGACATCAAAGAAATAGAACAGACCGGCAAATGCTTTTTAAATGAAGAGGAATTTGACCTGTCAGACCATCTGGGGCGGGCCTGGGCTGTTGTTACGGAAGGTAAACTTTACACCGTCAAGCTGAGATTTGCCCCGGAAATTGCACACGATGTTACTTCCAGGCAGTGGCACGATACCCAAAACGTGACTATGGAGGAGGATGGCTCTGTACTTCTTGAATTTCGGGTGGATGGACTAAACGAAATAACCTGGTGGGTCGTCAGCTTCGCAGATAAGGTCGAGGTGCTTGCACCAGAGGCTCTTCGGGAGAGAATTCATGAAATAGCTGCCAATATGGTCAAACGGAACAAAATCGTCGAGAGGAGGAAAACGACCCAGCCTAATAAAGCGCTGCAGGACATCGTCAGCATTTAAAAAGCCACTCATGCTTTCGACAAAAAGCTGTGGAATTTTTAATTATTGCGTAAGGGGCAATATGAATTCTGCTAAAAGCAACATCGAAAATCTGGCTGAACATCTCATCAGGATGGAATATCAGGCCGGCAGGCGTAACAGAGCAAAAAGCGAAAACCATAAAAAGGACCAACAGACCAAAGACCAAAAGAAAGACGAAGCCTGCTGCGAAGAAAAAAGTTAGAAGTAATGATTATTAATCATCATCCTAAGGAGCCGGGTAACGCAGAGTTGGGTCTCTGATGTTTTACCGGAGCCGGAACCCGGCTCCCCTGAAAAATGACTCTTCCGTACAGATGCGGAGGCTTTATTGGGGCCGTCCCGGGAAGGACGGCCCCTTTTTATATTTGCTGCAAATATGCCCCGGCTCGAGATTGGTTCTTTCAAGCTTTATAGACCCTGGGAGAAGTTTGACGGGCCGAGCTTCATGCCTGACCTGCGATGTTTGATGCTTAATCTGCGGAGTTTGAAGCTTGAAATTGGCGTTTTCAAACTTACTTTTTGAAATATGAAGCTTACTATTCGGATTTTCAAGCTTACTATTCGAAATGTCAAACTTGCTATTTCAGTTTTCAAGCTCACTATTTGGGTTTTCACACTTACTATTTGAAATATCAAGCTCACTATTTTGGTTTTCATGTTTACTTTTTTGTTTTTCAAGCTTGATATTCGAATTTTCAAGTTTACTATTTCGAATTTCATCTTCGACTTATGGGGCAATTCACTTGAAAAACGCAGTTTTCAGTATCGAAAAGAGGTTGGTTGCGAAAAAGCACAGAGATTTTTTATCAGACTCGGATTTTGCATAGACTTAGCCACTGAGGACACCGAGAATCAACTGCGAATAACCACAGATTCCGTCTTCCCCCTGAGGGGTACGCCGCGACAAGTAACGCGGACCTGCCCTGAGTGGAACCGAAGGGTTTTCACGGATTACTGCACCCTGCACCCTATACGCCATACCCTGGTTTAAAATTGCGTATTAAAGGTGCAAAAACGGCAAATTAAGCTTTATCAATGCCATACTGTTGTCATCGGTTTAAGACATCGGTATAATGGAGTTATTAGCAAGGCCTGGGACGCTTATCTCGCTTTCCTCTCCCTCCGCACGTCCCTGGCCTTTTATTTTATGACAGGATAACAGGATTTTGGGGATTTCAATCTACTCTCTACTTTCCCCTTATCTACTTTCCCACGGAGCGCGCCGCGGGGGCTGGTATTTAGACGCTGATTCTTAATACGAGATATTGACGACTAATTCGCGGGGGAGTTAGGTTAGGTCTCGATAAGCTATCTTTAGCCTTAGGTGCGTGCAATCTGCTATACTTACGTTGCGTTTACAGCCTTGAGCTTCTCGCCGTATTCATAGATTCTGCTGATTGCGTTTTTGGCATCCGGGTTACTTTCAAGCCCCGTAAATTGGACGCCAACTCGTACGGCGTCGGGACAATATATAGGTATAATATCTTTTACATAGGCAGTCAATTTAATGTCAACGTCAATTAAAGTAGTTTTAATACGCATCGCTACATTTTGTTGCTCCGTCAGGTATTTCTCATTATCGCCGGGCAGGATAATCTGAGCGCCTTCGCAAGACAGGTCCACCAACAGCCCTGTCCATGACTGTCCTGTTTGGTACTGGCTTGTTTGCCCTGTCGATACGAGGTCCGACAAAGTCGCGGTTGCATGCAGGAAGCTGTAAACAGACTTTCTGGCATATCTCCTGCAGTCGGACGACCTGTCACTCTGGTCTCGTTCTTCCATTGTCAATCTCCAAAGAGAGGTTTGCGGCACTGGAGCCCTTATATTGGTTTTATCGGGTGGAATTACAGAAGCTTCAAGTCTTTTATGGTGGCAGTGCCAGCTGCATGGCAGTGAAGGCCGCTAAAATGCCGCGGGGGGCTATTATTTAGACGCTGATTACGCTGATTTCGGTTAGTGCGGATTTAATCTTTCAGTTTTTGACCAGATGGATATAATTGCAAATCACGTCAACAAGAGGTAAAACAACTGAGAGGAGTCAGTTAAATACATAATATTGGCGGAGACTAAAATGAATATTGAAGCTTTCTTATTATGTGATGCGGCAACAGACCAACAAGGAAAATTCAATGTTTTAGGGGCTTTCGATAGTATTTTTGCTAAGAAAATGCCCATTGTATACCCAGCTTGTGCCATCGCAGCAAGAATACGGTTCGAGAAGATTGAAGAAGGTAACCATCCAATGAGAATCCATATAATTGATGAAGATGGTAAATCAATCGGCCCTAAATTGGAAGGTAATGTGAATGTACGTATTGGAGATGATATGGATTCAACAGCCACTAATTTTGTTTTAAATATTCAAAGACTAAAGTTTGAAAAATATGGGCAATATAGGATAGATCTGGCCATCGATAATCAAATAAAGGGGTCTTTACCATTTCATATTAGAGAGGTGCCGAATCAGACTAAGCCACAGGAAGATATAAACAATGAATGACTTGTGCCTCGC
>CAZVUF010000092.1:0-9711 GCA_964629355.1 uncultured Pirellulales bacterium
AAGGTAAACTTATCCCGACTCAGACAGGACAGCATCGATTCCACATGAAAAGCTTTGGGCCAAAACGAATTTTTTTAGATGGCAAAGAATTGCCCTGCAATTACTGGTCAGTTGAGTTTTATACAGTGCCGGTAGAGCTCGAAGCTGGAAAAGAATATGACTTTGCCTTTGAGACTTCCAATGCTGCCGCGGGTGCTTTCAGAGCCAGACTCTTTTGGAAAACGCCTGTGATTCATGCGAGAGAAAAAACCATCGAGGCAAAGGAAAAGACCAGGTCTGTTTATCTGCCTGACCAAAATAAATGGATCGACTTCTGGACGGGCCAAACCCTTTCGGGTGGCCAAACAGTTTCAGCGGATGCCCCGATTGATAAGATTCCGTTGTTTGTCAAGGCAGGCTCTATCATTCCGATGGGGCCATTCGTTCAATACTCAACCGAAAAGCTGGCTGAGCCGATTGAGCTGCGCATTTATCCGGGGGCTAATGGAACTTTCACTTTATATGAAGATGAGAACGATAACTATAATTACGAACAAGGTATGTATTCAACGATTACCTTCCGTTGGAATGATGCAAAACGGCAGCTTATTATCGACGAGAGAAAAGGCACATTTCCTGGTATGTTGGAGAAACGCTATTTTCACATCGTGCTTGTAAAGAGGGGTCATGGAACGGGAGTAGACATCACAAAAAATCCGGATAAAGTCTTTTCCTATCAAGGTATGCGGTCCTCTATAGGCGGATTCCCTTTTGGAAGGTGATATGTAAGGAGAATTTAATCGATGAAAACCTTTACCTGCTTACTGGCAATTCTACCGAATATTGTTGCGATAAGCCTCCTTGTTTCATCTTGTCAGATGTTTCCAGCAACGACCAAACTAAAGGCACTTTCTTCATACGACACGCAGATCAAAAAGCTGCTTTCTCAGATGACACTGGAGGAAAAAATCGGACAGATGACACAAGCTGACCAGGAGCATATAAAAGATCTGAATGACATCGAGAAGTATTATCTTGGCTCGGTGCTGAGCGGCGGCAACTCCGACCCGAAGGACGGCAACAGCCTCGAGGCTTGGACCGATTTATATGACCGCTGTCAGCAGCATGCGCTGAAAACGCGTCTTGGCATCCCGATTCTCTATGGTGTTGATGCGGTGCATGGGCACAGCAATGTACTCGGTGCCGTAATCTTTCCGCACAATATTGGCCTTGGCTGTACGCGCAATTCGAAGCTAATCGAGAAGATAGGACGCATTACTGCAAAGGAAGTTAGAGCTACGGGCATCAACTGGACTTTTGCACCATGCGTAACTGTTCCTCGTGATGAGCGCTGGGGCAGGACATATGAGGGTTTTTCTGAAGACCCGAACCTTGTTAATGTCCTCGGCGCAGCGGCAATTCGCGGCTTTCAAGGTTACAAGCTCAGTGATCCACTTTCCATCCTGGCCTGCGCCAAACATTATGTAGGTGACGGAGGCACGACGGCAACGATTCGCAGCGGCAGAGGAGCAGGTGGGCGCCGCAATACGCGTATTCGGTTAGACCAAGGTGACACACAGATCGACGAAGAGATTCTCCGATGTATCCACCTTGCGCCATACATCGCGGCCGTCAACGCTGGTATCGGCACCATTATGCCTTCTTATAGTAGCTGGAACAGCGTCAAGTGCTCAGAAAATAAATATTTGCTTACCGATGTTCTAAAAAATGAGCTTAGATTCGAGGGCTTTCTAATCTCCGATTATCGTGCCATCAACCAGCTTGACAGAGACTACAAAACCGCTATCGCCAAATCCATCAACGCCGGCATGGATATGGGCATGGTTCCCAGCGAATACAAGGAGTTCTCCGCGTACTTAAAAGAGCTGGTTGAGGAGGGAACTGTACCGATGTCGCGTATAGATGACGCCGTGACGCGAATTCTCCGCGTTAAGTTTGCGATGGGTCTTATGGATAGAAAACGTTCACATTTAGCTGACAGAAGTCTTCATAAAAGCTTCGGCTCGTCGAAGCATCGGCAGGTCGCTCGACAAGCCGTCCGCCAGTCTATTGTGTTATTGAAAAATGATAATAAGACTTTACCTATTTCGAAGAAACTGAAACGCATCCACGTCAGCGGTAGATGTGCTGACAACCTTGGCTATCAGTGCGGCGGATGGACCATTCGCTGGCAGGGCGGCAGCGGCAATGTTACTCCTGGTGGCACGACAATACTATCGGCTATTAAAAAGACCATATCAAAGAAAACAGAAGTGACTTTCTCGCAGGATGGCACAGGTGCAGAAGGCGCAGATATTGGCATCATCGTAATCGGTGAGAGACCTTACGTTGAAGGATTCGGCGACAGCAATGACCTTTCACTTGATAGAGGGGATAACGAAGCGTTTAGCAACATGAAAAAAACCGGCATTCCGGTGGTCGTTATTCTGATTTCAGGCAGGCCGATGATAATCAATGATGTTCTCGCTCAGACCGATGCTTTTATCGCTGCCTGGCTGCCGGGTACCGAAGGCCAGGGTGTGGCGGATGTGCTCTTCGGCGATTACAAGCCGACCGGAAAGCTCTCGTTCACTTGGCCCCGCTCTATGGAACAGATACCGATTAATATAGGTGACGCCGATTACGATCCATTTTTCGAATTCGGCTTCGGCCTGACGTACTGAGAACGAATCTCACATCAACAGCGATCGTGTTAGATATTGCTGATAGCTGTGCATGTTTTATTTTATGATGTTTGGCTCACGTCGCAAATGAAGATGTAAAATAAAAGAAGCAATAGGCAAGCATGGACACCCCCCTGCTTTCTTGCCTGCCGCCTCGACTCGCGTCGAGAGACGCGGAGGCAGGCGAAAGCAAGAAGTGGGACCGAGTGAACCAGGATTTGTCTCTTCTTTCATTTTTGCCGTCTGGCTAAGCGATACAGGAGCAGAGGTATATAAGGCAATACAGCCATTAAGTCTCGCCCACGAAAAAGCCCAATTCGCCGGGCCTTTTTAACGATATGGATGATCTGCGGAAGATCATAAAACTGAGACCGAATACGGTTTCGAATTTGCTTCAGCTCTTTGCGTCCATAACGGTCCGAATACACGGGTCCACCGATAACTTCATAGTAATAGCCCGGCGTCCTCTCTACCACTTCCTTTAGAGGCGAGAACTTCTCGATGCGAAGTTTCTGGAAACTGATGGAATCGAGCTTGATTTCCTTCGCGAACTTCGGGATGTAGAGCATCTCTTCTTCCGTCTCGCCGATGTTGCCGTAGATGAAGTACCCATGCAGATAGACGTCGTACTGTGTCAGGACCGCAAACGCATCCCGGACCTGCTGCTGGGTAATGCCCTTCTGAAGCTGCTCCAAGATCCAGTCATGCGGGGACTCGATCCCGATCAAGAATACTCTAAAGCCCGCTTTCTCTGCCTTTTCAAGGATTCTGGGATGTCTCGCGATATCAATCCGGGCCTGGACAACAAAGGTCTTCTTAATATTATTCTCGATAATCAGATCGCAAAGCTCTTCACTCCTCTTCGGGTTCGTAAAGAAGTTGTCGTCGCTAAAGAGCACAACATCGGCCTTGACCGTCTTCAACTCATCAATAACCGATTCAACCGGCCTTTCCGTGTAACTCCTCTTCTGACCGAGCGGATTGAGACTAAAAGTGCAGAATTTGCAATTGAATGGACATCCCCTCGTGGTCAGTACCGCATCGAAGGTGTGGCTGCTGACTCTGACCCCGTGCACAATGGCGCGATAATCGTGCTTTCTCAGGGACCGGTCAGGAAAAGGAATGCGCATGATGTCCGGCAGAGGATGGATTTCGTTGTGGACGACTCGGTCACCCTGGCGATAGGAAAGCCCGCGGATCTCCTTGTATGGGACTCCAGTGACAATCTGTTTTATGATCTCTTCGCCTTCACCTCGTACGACCAGGTCGATATTGGGACAATGCCTGAAAAGGTTCTCGGCTTCCTGCGTAGCCTTGTAGCCTCCGACGACTGTGGTGACTTCTTGAGGCAGCTGAGAGATAAAATCACAGATGTTCCTGAACTGAAATGCCCACTGGATGCTGATGCATACCAGATCGATTTCGGCTCTGATGAATCTGCTGAGCACATTAATATCCTGGTATGCCCGCTCATACCGAAGGTCGAGAAACGTTACCTTGCCGACCGAGTCTTTCATGCTCGCGGCGATGTACTCCAAGCCGGTCGGAGGGAAAACTCCCATAATTGCGGTAGAATCCCTGAAATACGGATTCAAAGCAAGTGCATGTTTATACTTTATCATTCGAAGATTATACAGAAAAAGATTCGAAGATGTATACGAAAAAAAACAGTTTAATTCCAAATGATAGAAAAGTTGATTTTCATTAGGATAATTGTTAATGTATCGAAATCAAAAAATCGTCCTACGTGAGAACAAAGGAGGTTAATTATGGTATCGGTTTTATTAGCCTTGTTATTGAGTTTCAACAATACTCTTATGGTAAGCCCTTCTGATGAGGCAATGCCGCAGTGGGCCGAAGAAGCAGGCGCTCAAAAAAGTCCCCAAAAAACAACCGTTTTTAAGGTGACTGACTATGGAGCTGTAAAAGACGGGAAGACGCTGGCCACAAAGGAAATACAGGCTGCTATTGATGACTGCACTGCTAAGGGGGGCGGCATTGTTACATTTGAGCCAGGGGCCTACCTGACCGGTTCAATCTTTGTCAAAGAAGGCGTGAACTTGCGCATTGATAAAGATGTTACAATTCTTGGAAGTCAGGATATTTCAGATTATCCGGAGATAGACACGCGTGTTGCCGGGATAGAAATGAAATGGCCGGCTGCTCTGATAAATATTATCGGCCAGGATAATGCAGCCATTACCGGAGAAGGTACCGTTCACGCACAGGGAAAACCTTTCTGGGATAAGTACTGGACGATGCGCAGGCAGGATTACGAGCCGAAGGGACTTCGCTGGGTCGTGGACTACGATTGCAAACGGCCTCGAACACTCTTAGTTTCGAACTCCTCAAATGTCACGTTAAAAAGCATTACGCTCAAGCAGGCCGGCTTTTGGACCGTGCATATTCTCTATTCCAAATACGTCACCATCGATGGGCTTATTATCCTCAATAACGTTGACGGCAGCGGTCCAAGCACCGACGGAATTGATATTGATTCTTCGACATTTATTCTTATTGAGAATTGCGACATCGATTGCAATGATGATAATTTCTGTCTGAAAGCCGGTCGTGACGCCGACGGCCTCAGGGTGAACCTGCCAACTGAATACGTGGTCATCCGTGATTGTGTCTCCCGTAAAGGTGGCGGGCTTATTACCTGCGGCAGCGAGACATCAGGTAGCATCAGGCATATATTGGCTTACAACCTCAAGGCGAAAGGAACCAAGATCGGAATCAGATTCAAATCTGCCCGAACAAGAGGCGGAACCGTCGAGGATATTCATTATAGGGATTTCGAAATGGACAGTGTCGGCACTGCTATTGAGGTATCCATGAACTGGAATCCGAGCTATAGTTATTCAAGTCTGCCTGAAGGATACAGCTCCGAGAATATTCCCAAGCACTGGAAGACCATGCTGCAAAAGGTAGAGCCCCCGGAAAAGGGCATACCCGAAGTAAAAGATGTGTATTTGTCACGTATTAAGGTCACGGGTGGCACCAGGGCGATATCGGCTTCCGGAATGGCCGAATCCATCGTAAAGAATTTCTACTTCAAAGATGTTAATATAGAAGCCGACACCGCGGGACAGATTTCCTACGGGAAGGGGTGGAAGTTCGAGGATGTCTCAATCAAGACAAAAGATAACAGTAAATTAAAATTAGAAAACTGCTCCGATATGAACTTTTAACATTGTAAGCTTTTGTTGTACTGATTTGGGTTATCGATAAAAATGGTTTTATGGGTTTTTATGTAGCGGATAGTTATAGGAGTGAAATATCTGAGATTGAAAAAGGCCGAGTCAAGCGCCTCGGCCTTTTAGAAAATAATTATCCATATTCATTGATGTTTATTTCTTTCTTATTTGCCTGATGGCAACATTTGCAGCATGGGTTGACCAGGGGTGTAATCGTCCGGTATTACCGGCTCGCAATCCGCCGCATCAACTGGGATGTTCCATTCGAAATCAGTTAAAGCTATTTGCACAAGCCCTTTTTGCTCATTGCCTTTGTTGACTTCCATTCGTACGGGCAACTTCGTCTCTACATCTACCCATATCTTTATCGTGGCCTGACCTAATGCTCCTCCTGTAAAACTTGGATCGGTTGTCCGGAAGCCTTCGCATTCAATGCCGTCAATCGTAGAGCAGCCTAAGCTTGTGTGTTCGCATTTTAGGATTTGCTCGAGGATGTCCTGCGGATTCATTCCTTGCTGGCTCGCATCAGCGGATTCTTTATTGTAATTCACCTGTGAGTATTTCTTCTGGTTCGGCATAAGCGTTGTAATGGTTCCCTTGTTTGGCAATATGTATATTTCCTGAACCATACTTTCTCCGGTAATGGGGTGCGTTATTTCAATATTCATTTTCGAGCCGAAAGTTTGCGACATCAAGACTGTGGATTGTGATACCGTCATATTATCGATATCCTTGTTACTGAAGGTAGCGCTCATTCGGCAGCGATATGTCTTGATCTGCTCAATTTTGTCGAGCACTTCTGCAAGTGCGATACCTGATGTTTTTTCGAAAATTAATACACCTGTCAGGCACGCGATAACGAGTACCGCAGCAACAGCTATTTTTGTAATTGGACTTTTCATGGTTATTCTCCATATATTATGTTGGCTTGGTACCAACACTGTTTTTTGAAACTCATTTCTTGCCTTTAAGGTTTCGGCCCAGAGGTTTTTGTCCATTTCGGGACCTGCCTTAAAGGACATTTTCTTAACAACGTTTTCTATTTTCTCTGAAGGTTTCATTTACAGCCTCCCATTCAGAACCGACCGCAGTTTCTGCAGGCCGTACCGATATCTTCCTTTTACAGTGCTGATCGAAACGTTCTGTAGTCCGGCAATGTGTCTAAGCTTCATCTCCGCATTCAAATGTAGTGCAATTACTTCACGTTGCTCGTATGGGAGCAGAGCCATGGCGTCGGCAACCTGCCGCGATTGTTCATCGGATATCATACATCTATCCGGCGGACAGAAGTCTAACTGCATGGGTGTATCTTCACCCAAGCTGAATGGTCGGCGATTGTTTGCCCTAATCTGGTCTCGGCAGCGGTTGACGGTACAGGTTGCCAGATAGCTTTTTAAGCTGCCGCGGAGCTTGAATGTGCCAGTTGACTGGGCGAATGTAACAAAGACATCTTGTACGATGTCCTCTGCCAAACCGGCATCATTTACAAGCGCCATCGCCAGTGTCAGCAGGTAGTCGCGGTATTTTTCGTAGATACGCTGCAACGCATCTTTATTGCCGGCCTTAAATTTCCATTTGAGTAGTTCGTCTTCTATCATTCATCAACACCGTTACTACTATAACAACGATCGTTGCTCAATATTATCACGATTGACTTAGGGGTTTGGACATAAGAAAACGAATTTTTTCTGAGACTTTTTACCACAAGAGAGCATAAAAAAAGCCGAGCTTGAAAACGGCCCGGCCTTTTGTGGATATATCTATACATGTATGTAGATTTTTTACATTTGCTCATAGTCCGGCGGGATGTTTGGCTCGAAAACGCTCGGATCCAACTCGACATCCCATTGGAATTGGTCTATGACCATGTTTCCGCTGTGCTGGCCGGTGAATTCGCCCTTTAATAGGACAGGGTACCCCGTCTCAACGCTCACCCAAAGACGTGCTACAAAACTGTCTATTTGAAGATGGTTCACCGCTCCGCCAACGAGAGTCAGATCAGTTGTTTCAATACCTTCTGAAAGGACACCGTCAATTGTCTTCTGTCCGAGTTTGCTATATTTGCATGACATAAACTTCTGGACCCATTTCCTGGGATCTATGGTGTCAGCATGCTTCTGATCACCTGCTTCGGTCATGGTCATTTTTTCACGGACGTACCCCTTTTGACCGTGCAGGAGAACTATTCGGATTCCTGTTTCTCTGTTATCATACATGGAAATCCAGAGTTCACCCTCTCCATTATAGCCATCAGATCGGTAATACTTAGGGACTAGATAAATGATGTTATAGCCGGGTCCCTTTGGGTACTTGTATTCCGTGCTGCTTCCTTTTTCACGATAGACAACTCCCCGGCTGGACTGGACTTTTCTGGCGACTTCAGCCCAGACGACGCCGGAAGTGTTTTCAGTGCCGATGAATTCAAATAATCCCAGGACAACCAGGACGATTATCACCGCCGCAGCGGCTAATTTTACAATTGGACTTTTCATGGTTATTCTCCATATCTCCGGCTTAGCCGGAACTTGTTCTTTTGTTTTTTGCTGAGCCAGCATATCATTGAACACCTTCTCATCGGCATCCGGATTTATGCCAAGCTCCGCTTTTTTGAAAAATCTTTTTATTTTATCTGCAGAATTCATTTGTCCACCTCGCTATTAAGCAGTGAACGCAGTTTGTTTATACCGTACCGATATCGGCCCTTGACCGTATTAACCGATGTCCCCTGTAGTCTCGCTATCCTGCTAAAAGTCATGTCCATTTCCATGCGAAAACAAATCACTTCCCGCTGTTCATAAGGCAATTGTTGCAGTGCCTCACTAAGCAGCTTCAAACGCTCGCTTAGAATCGCCCATTGATAAGGTTCTCGTTCAGATGATGTAATCGATTCTGTGCCCTCAAGACTTGTTTCACAACGCCGGTTGCTGTTGCGCAGGTGATTGCGAATCCGGTTAATCGCACTCGTAACCAAGTAGTTCTTGAGGCTGCCGATCAATTTGATACGCTCGGCTGACTGAGCGAACTTAACGAATACATCATGAACGATGTCCTCGGCTGTATTTATATCTCCAGCGAGCACTACGGAGAGCTTAAGCAACTCGACTTTGTACTTGTCATAGATCTGCCGTAAGGCATCGGGACGTCCTTGTTTGAACCTGAAAATAAACAGCTTATCTTCTAACATCGTGCACGATTATCTGAAAAATGGTCATTCTTCGTACTATTACACACTTGAAATAGGAGTTGGGGTATAAAAATATTTGATTTGGCTGCTCTTTTTTGGATCAGGCCCAAAGTAGTTGTGTTTTGTATCTTATACTTTGCGCCTATAGGTTGTGGCAATGTGAAATATTGAATCAGGATGGGTGAAAAGATGTGATGTGCAGTTGCAGCTTTTCATCTGGATTAACCAAAATCTGCATTAGGTACCTCACGCACCGATGGCGGCACGTTAAAGTAATCCTGGCCTTCAAAGCCGAACATTCCGGCGATAATGCTGCTCGGAAAAGTCTCGCACTTATTGCGATAATCCCGCACGTTTCCGTTAAAGAAACGTCTTGCCGCCTGAATCCGGTCCTCAGTATTAACCAGTTCTTTCTGAAGCTCTAAAAAGTGCTGGTCAGCCTTTATCTGTGGATAATTTTCCACCACAGCCAGCATTTTTTGCAGGGCAGAAACCAACTGATTTTCATCAACCGCCTGTTGCTGTGGACTTCCCTGGCTGGCCATGCACTGAGCGCGAAGCTGCGTGACACGCTCGAAAACTTCCCTTTCGTGAGCTGCGTATCCCTTGACTGTGGCTACGAGGTTGGGAATCAGGTCATAGCGGCGTTTAAGCTCCGTATCGATAT
>CAZVUF010000093.1:0-9695 GCA_964629355.1 uncultured Pirellulales bacterium
CAACAGCTAAAACTGTAATGCTCCTTCGAGTGTTCATAGTGTTCTCCTTAAATCAGTTGAACTGTTGGGGTAAATCCTACCCTGCTCATCTGTGTATGATAGCCTCACCTTGCTCAACTTCGATGGTGAGACCGGAAAGGTCCAATTCTTCAACGTTATCAATGGTAAAACCTCTCATGGCCTTAATCTTACAATTTTCAAATGTCACATTTCGGATGGGACTATCCTTCATGCCGTGCATGTCACCAACAGATGCGGTCGTGCCGGAGACATTTATAATCTTGACATTACGCACAACCGGCAGAGGATCAGAAGGAGGTTTAATGAGCGGCCTCATTCGCCATTCCATGTTGAACTCGAATGCCTTACGCGTATCCTGGAGGACAATGTCCCTATATGTTATATTTTCGACTACGCCACCCCGACTCGGTTGAGACTTGAAGCGAATCGGAGCCCAGTTGTCCGAATCCATGATGCAATTGCGTATCTCTACGTTGCGAATGCCGCCGGACATTTCACTTCCCATTGAGACTCCGCCGTGCCCGTAACGGAACCGGCACTTCTCAACCACAATATCTTCTGCAGGCCGATTCACCCGCCGACCATCTTCATCTTTGCCCGATTTAATTGCGATGCAGTCGTCATTCACATCAATGTCACAGCCTGTAATCAATACGTTCTTACTTGAATCAACATCGATGCCGTCGGAGCTGATGATATTATGCTCGGCTCGGATGATGAGGTTCTCGACAACCACGTTCTCGCTGTAGAGAATAAACAAACCCCAGCAGGCCTGATTTTTAAGCGAAAATCTTGAGACTTTGACACCCTTACAGTTCTGGATAGCAATCAACCGAGGACGACCGACGCGCAGCTCTCTGCTGCCTCTTGGGTAACGCTGCATCCACTTGTCACCAGAGCCATCAATCTGCCCTGGACCCGTAAGGTTCACATCCTTCATATTGAAGAAATTAACTAAAGCCGCTGTCCATACCCGTTCCTCACCTTCCCAGCGAGTATCGACCTGCGGATAGTCATTCGGATCGACCGTGCCTTTGAGGACGCCTTCTTTTTGCAGAAGCAAATCCACACCCTGCTTAAAAAAGACTGAACCGGTCAGGAACGTACCCTTGGGTACGACGAGCACACCGCCCCCATCTGCTACGCATTTGTCGATTGCCGACTGGATGGCTTTGGTGTTCACTGTTTGGCCGTCATCAATTGCCCCATAGTCAGTGATCACGTAACGTTTAGTCGGTTTTGATTTGGATTCGACATCAGCGGCTGGTGCTGTGCAGGCATTTAACAACAAAAATGCCAGAACGATAATACATTTTATTTGCGCCATAAATTGTTCCTTTTGATTTATTAAAACACTTTTCCCCTTCGGTATCGGTTCCAGCTTTACTTAACCGGACTCAACTTAAACAGTACTACATCATGGGAACTTATAGAACCGACGAAATTCTCGCTTGTGGTGCCGATATCCTTTTTCTTCCAGAGGTCACGCACCCTGTACTCGCCTTTTAGGAAAGACAGGTCTTTCCAATTGACGGTCATTTCTGCTGCGTCCTTGTCGACATTCAATACACAGATACCCCATGCACCGTCGGATAATTCTTTGACCCAGACCTCTTTATTACCTTCCTTGGCAAAGCGATACCCTTGTTTTCCCAGGAGATCCTGATCCAGGGCTATGACTTCACTGTCAGTTAGAATGTCACGAATCTCATCGGTCATGATCCTGACGTCATTGCCTGCCATCAACGGTGCAGCCAGGATACACCACAGACTAAAATGTGCCCTGGACTCAGCCAGGGTCAGACCCTCGTTGCCGACTTCCATCATATCCGGGTCGTTCCAGTGGTCCGGCCCGGCATATTTTTCCAGACCCACCTGCTTATCCAGGATTAGCTTAAAACCCATGGACCATTGCCTCTTGCAGTCCCAGCAGTCTGCAATATCCCCTGTGGTGCGCCACAGATGTCCCACGTCCTTGGCCCATTCCCAGGGCTTATTGTTACCCCACTCACAAAGACTAAAGACAATCGGTCGGCCCGCCGCATATAGAGCGTCTCGCATCGTCTTATAGGTCTCCGGGGCGTTGGCTGTGCCCGTATTGCACCAGTCGTACTTGATATAGTCCACGCCCCAGGAAGCATAGAGCCTGGCATCCTGATATTCATGTCCGCGTCCACCGGGATAACCTGCACAGGTCTTGGTGCCTGCGCAGTTATAAATCCCGAATTTGAAACCCATATTATGAAGAAAATCGCCCAAGGCCTTCATGCCGCTGGGAAACTTGTTTGGGTCAGGGACAAGATTGCCCTGAGCATCTCTTTCTTTGGTCATCCAAACATCGTCCAACACGATATATCTATACCCGGCCTCCAGCATACCGCTGTTAATTATAGCTGTTGCCGTACTTTTGATTAAGTCCTCATTGATGTTCCCCCCGAAGGTGTTCCAGGTATTCCAGCCCATTGGGGGCGTAAGTGCTAATCCTTCAAATTTTTGTGCCCAAAGTAAAACCGGCATACAAACAATCAATAAAACAGCCAATCGTTTCATAAAAAACTTCCTTTTTCCTATCACCTGATACTCTGGTAATCTGATACTCTAATTTTTAAGGTATCTTCAACCTTATGATTCCGGTGGGATAGGCCAATTTAGGGATTCCGTCCGTGCGGTTTTCAGATAGTCTTCGATCTGTGCAATTACTTCAGGATGTTTGTCGGCAACGTTATTCTGCTCGCCGATGTCTTCTGACAGATCAAATAACAATAAGGGGTCACCCTGCTTGAGACGAATCGCCTTGAAATTACGCCAGCGAACGGCCTGCTGGAAACCTTTCTCGAAGTATTCCCAATACAGAAACCTATCGCCTAAATCCTGTCTTTTATCGAACAAGACCGGTACGACACTCACACCATCTATATTCTTCGGCGTCTCAGTTCCCGCTAATTCTGCCGCCGTTGGAAGGAAATCTGCAAAGTACCAGGCGAAGTCGCTGGTCTTTCCTGCAGGCACTCTGCCAGGCCAGCGAACAATCATAGGAACACGTATCCCACCTTCGTATAAATCCCGCTTATAACCCTGCAGAGGTCCATTTGAGTCGAAGAAATCCGCAACCTCCGTGAGCTGCTGCGTAGGTTCACTTCGCGGCCCATTGTCGGAACAAAAGAAGACTATCGTCTTTTCGTCTATATTTAATTCTTTCAGCGTCTGCATTACTTTTCTGATACTTTGATCAAGTCGATAGACCATTGCAGCGTATGTTTTGATATGGACAGGCCAATCCTCGTTGGCGTACGGCCCCAAATCGGGAACCTCCAATGGGCTGTGCGGGCTATTGTAAGCTAAATAAAGGAAAAAACGACGGTTATTATTGTTTTTTAAGAACTCGATTGTCTCTTTGGTACATTTGTCGGTTTCATAATAGCTGCGTGCATTATTCTTATTGCCCGGCACATCATATAACTCCCGATTGCGGTATCGCTGGGTTGGGTAGTAACCACCGGTTGTTCCTGTCCTGATCAGCCACCCGTAAAATTCGTCAAAACCGCGATCAAGCGGTCCAGCATCCGGTTTATAAGCACCCAAGTGCCATTTGCCAACTAAGCAGGTCTTGTAGCCGGCTTTGTGAAGGACATTGCCAACAGTCATGTCTTCTTCGGTCAAATACATTCGTCGGACCTTTCGTGTGCCTTTATATCCTTCTGAGCCTCCAACCGAACACATATTGCCTCGAATACGCGTGTGTCCTGTGTGCTGGCCGGTCATCAGAACACTACGCGAAGGTGCGCAAATGGTCGAGCCGGAATAGCATTGTGTGAAACGAACGCCTTCTCGTGCAATTCTATCAATATTGGGTGTCTGGATTTTTTTCTGTCCGTAGCATCCGAGGTCTCCATAGCCCAAATCATCAGCCATGATAAAGATAATGTTGGGCCTGCTATCAGAAGCACCAGCCTTGACAATCTGATATGGAAACGACGCCGCTGCAGTTCCAATAGCCATTTTTTGTAGGAAGCTGCGTCTGCTTATGTTATGTTTCATGGTTGTAGTTCCTCCTAAAGAAAGAGAGTTACCATGATCGAATAAAACTAAAATGCTTGAAAGATTTGAATTGACCCGAAGGCCGATGACTTGAGAAATCGCTCATGATTGCTTGTGTCTGCTTAGACTCCGTCCTTGTGGGAAGCGGATAAGATTCTGCACAAGTGGCAAAACCGGTATTTACGAGGGCACCTTCCAACGCTAACCTCGCATGTAGTGGCTTGAAGACAACCCATAGAAGAACATCCAGCCATAAGAACTAATATTGTTGTCGGAACAGCCGGAAATGGCAAGAAAATATCAAATACAAAGAAGAAAAATGCGGAATTGCGCATCAAAATGAAAAATTCTATTGTGCCTGTTTGTATCTGTAGATTATCAATTGACAAGAAAGATTTAATAATCAATAATGATTAGCGAAAAAGCCCGGGTGGCGGAATTGGCAGACGCGCCAGCTTGAGGGGCTGGTGGGAATATTTCTCGTGCTGGTTCGAATCCAGTCCCGGGCAATTTGATTCATTAAGTCAGGCCTAATCGTTCGGCTTCGACGTCGAGGTTGTAGCGTTTCATTTTTTTGTATAAAGTGGTGCGGTTTATTTGGAGTGCTTTTGCTGTCTCCTGCCGATTCCAGTTATTGGCCTCTAGCGCCTGCATAATTAGTCTTTTCTCTGGCTCCGCCCGCACTTTCTTCAGGCTCATCGTTCTGTAAGTCTTTTGATAATCGCTTTGACCGTCTTTTATTGAATCAGGCCAATCCTCGACGCCAATGAATTTATCCTTACTTAACAAGACCGCCCGCTCCATCAGATTTTCCAGCTCGCGAACATTGCCGGGCCAGGAGTAACGCTCCAAATATTGCATCGCCTCATCGGTAATACCGAGCTTTTGCTTATTATGCCGAGCACAATATGTCCACAAAAAATGCTTCGCCAAAAGCGGTATATCGCCTACTCGTTCACGCAAAGGCGGCAGTTCAATTGTTACAACATTTATCCGGTAATACAGGTCTTCTCTGAATCTACCTTGCTTAACTTCCTCAGCGAGATTACGATTTGAAGCAAGCATAATCCGTGTATCGACGGTTTGAGTTCTATTACTGCCAACCGGCTCAAATTGCCTATCCTCTAAAACCCGCAGCAGCTTGACCTGTAGAGCCGGCGAGGCGTTGGCAACTTCGTCGAGAAAGATGGTACCTCCGTCTGCAGCGAGGAATTTACCTTCTTTATTATTCACGGCACCGGTGAATGATCCTTTAACATGGCCGAAAAGCTCACTTTCCAGCAGTGTCTCCGGCAGAGCTCCGCAGCTTACCTCTACAAATGGCTTATTACGTCGGCTGGAACGGTAATGAATCGCTCTTGCCAACATGCTTTTACCCGTGCCAGATGGACCAGCCATTAAAATTGTGGTGCTAGTGTCTGCAACAGCTTCAACAAGCTCGAAAATCTTAGCCATTTTGTAGTTGTGGCTGATTATGTTCTCCAAGCTGTACTTTTGCTCAAGCTGCATTCGCAGCCTTTCATTTTCACTTATAATCGATTGCTGATTCACCGCTCTTTCTACCGCTAAGCGCAATTCATCGTCTATGATTGGCTTTGTAAGATAATCGTAAGCGCCGTGTTTTATGGTTCTGACCGCACTTTCTATGGTACCATAGCCGGTTATGACTATAACCACTGTTTGAGGATACCTTTTCCTGGTTATATCTAATAACTCAAATCCATCTCCATCCGGCAGATTAATATCCACAATTAAAAGACAATAGCTTTGTTTCTGGAGTCTGGACAAAGCACCTCTGAAGGTTTCGACCCCGCTTGTTTGGTATCCTTCGAGGGACAAAAATTCACACAACGAATCCAATATGATTTTATCGTCTTCAACAATTAAAATATTCTTATCTTTCATAATGATATTCTCTGCAATTTTTACTAATTACATCCCAAGGGCAAATATACAGTGAATATACTTCCACCCTGTGGCGCATTTTCAGCAGTAATCCGCCCATGACAGCTTTCGATTATGTCTTTACATATTGCCAAGCCCAAGCCGGTTCCCTTGTCCTTTGTTGTAAAGAACGGCTCAAATATCACATCTTTATTTTCCTGTGCAAATCCTTTTCCTGTGTCTCGAAACTCTGCCGCGATAGTATTATCTGGCGCTAAACGTGTCGAGATGTGCAGCTCTCCACCATCCGGCATCGCATCGAAAGCGTTCTTTATGATATTACCGAACACCTGAAACAAATTGCCGCTTTTGATTTTTGGAATGTCACGCGTATAATGTCGCAAAACCTGAATGTTTAAAGCTTCGGCCTTAGTGTCTGTTGTCTTCAACGCATCTTCGATAATCTGCCCTATATTCTCATATTCTAACGGCGCATGAGTGCTTCGTGAGAACTCCAACATCTCGCTTAAGATTTTGACCATTCGTAAAAGTGCCTGTTGACATCGGTCTAAATATTCCTTGGGTTTCGTGAGATTGGCCTGCTCAACAATTCTCTTAGCCAGACTGATGTATCTAAGTATTCCATCCATAGGACTATTTAATTCGTGGGCTATTTTAGAGGTATGCTTACCAATAGCGACCAGTCTATCGGTGTTAGCCAACTGTGTCTGCACATTGACCCTTTCGGTTGTGTCTTCAATCAAGATGCTGCCTGCCAGAACCTTTTGTGATTCCGAATCCATAATTGGTGTGCATACAATTCGAAAAATCTTCGTTACGCCGTTGGATACATATTTTATGCCATTAAATTTGCATATCTGGCCTGTTGCCAATGTAGATTTTAATTGATCTGACCAGTTTAATCCCATTTTACCGAGGCTATCGGCGGCTTTAGCCAGGGATCCGTCAATGTAATCACCGAGGTCAATCATATTTGCAGCCACAGAATTCGATTCGATTATCTTCAAATCCGAATCGAAGACTACCACCCCTATTGGTAATGATTGTATAATCGATTTACCGAGCAGTCCAAGCATCAAGAAGCCTTCTGCTGGTTGGTTTTCAAATTGAATGTTTATTTTATCTGAATTAACTTGATGTGGCCTTTGGGCATCATACATATATTCACTATATCATCCATATTATCTATTGTCAAGTAAAATGTTGTAAAAAGGCAACAGATTCGCTCATTTTTGGGGTTTTCCAGATATATTCTTTGCAGCCAAAAAGAAATTTGACCGGCTTACAAAGCTAAACAGATTTTTGCTGTCCAAATACTCTCCCCGCCTAATCAAAAAATGACTTATAACGTTGCCTTCTGTAAACATTATTTGTACCTTATTTGCTCACTTATCGTTAGATTTCGTGCAAAATAGAGGGGAAATTCATGAGATGACATTTTGAGCGCACATTTTAGGTGTAAAATTACACTAATATACGGAAGCGGTTCGACAGGCTCACCACTCTAATCCCTGAGCTTAGTCGAAGGGCTGATATCAGCAAAGATTTTATTTATGGCATGAGATGGAGTTAAAAACACAAGAACTATCTGATGTACAGTTAGTAGAAGCTGCTCTGAATGGCCATTTGGAAAGCTTCGGTTTTCTTTACCAACGTTATTACAGTTCGATGGTTGCATTAGCCTACTCTAAACTTTCTGACATCCACCTTGCTGAAGATGCTGCCCAGGAAGGTTTTGCAATAGCCTGTCGCGACTTGACCGCACTGAGGCGGACAGACAAGTTCGGTTACTGGCTTGCAGGGATTTGCAGAAATGTAGTTAGAAGCATGACCAGAGAAAAGAGCAAAACCAACGCTTCGGACCTATGTCAATCCCGTGAAAAACAGGTCAGTCAGGAATATTGGCTTACCGCTGTCAACAAAGCCGTCTGGCAGTTGCGAAATCAAGAGCGAGAGTTGATAGTTTTGCGTTACTATGACGGACTTTCTCAGGCACAGATCAGCAAGGTTTTGGACATTTCTCCATCAGCTATTAACGGCCGGCTTGTTAGAGCTAAGCGAAAGATTGCAAAGTACTTAAAACGTAACGGTTTCACAGGAGGCGATTATGAAACGCCCTGAAAATAATGACTCGTCACGGCGAAGTGTGCCGGAGCGGGACTGGCTTGACGAGGCTCTTGCCAAAGCTATCGGCTCAGATGAATCCAAGCCCAACTTCGAGAATTGGAAACAAGACCATCCCGAAGCCGTTGAAATGTTAACCTCGCGAATGGACCGAGTCTCCTCGGTAACCACAAGTCCACACAATATAAGTGATATGATTATGAAAAGCAGAATGATAAAATTAGCCGCAGCAGCGGTGATAATTATTGCAGTAATGATGTCAATACACCTTTGGAATAAGTCAACACCTTCAGCCTACGCTTTTGAGCAAACTGTTGAAGCTATGCAAAACAAGCAGTCGTTTCACATACAAACTTATTGGGGATTGCTTCCTAAAGATGAGTTTTGGGCCGAGTACGACGAAAACGGTCAAGTAGTTCGTTATCGGCAGGAAGAAGAAGTTAGACAAGACTATGAAGGGCCAATAGTGACTTTATGGGAAGATAATATAAGATTCAAATATTATCCAAAACCAGATAATATTTGCTTAATAACCAATACCAGCAACACGGAACCTGAGCTGGAGGAATTTGACCCTGAAACTGCTGTGCGCAGTGCCTATGAGCAGGTAGCTGAGGGTAAGGCAACAATTGAAATAGAGGAACCTTCGACTGATGAAGGACGAATCACGATAACCGTTACTCGTACGGACAGATTTGCCAGACAAGTTCTGCTTATTGATTCTGACACAAAATTCGTTATTCGAACCGATACTTATTATTGGGATAATGAAGAGGGACAGGAGTTCAGTAAAGGAATTGAGGTGCTGGAATACAATCAGCCTATTGATGCGAATATGTTCAGTCCGGATTTCCCTGAAGACACAATCACCATAGATCAGGTCTCACAAGAGGTCGGCATGGCTCAGGGTGATATGAGCGATGGGGAGGCTGCCTCTGAGATCGTTCGCGAGGCTCTGAAAAGCTGGGTCGCAGGGGATTATATCAAGGTTGGTAAACTTTTTGGCGGTGCACCACCCGAGTTACTCACAGAGCGTTACGACCATTTAAAGCCCGTCAGAATTATTTCCATCGGACGACCTGCACCGGTCCAATACATAAAACCTTTGTTCAAGGTTAAGTGTGAATACGACGCAGAACATGACGGCGAGATAAAGACCATTAAGCTGACATTTGATGTTTTGGCAGTTGATGGTCAACCGGGGCGCTGGTATGTAAGCTATCAACTAAAGTTATAACAGGCTGTTCGAATCACAACAGATAAATCACAAGCCCTCGGATGCAATTCCGGGGGCTTTTTTATACGTGTCACCCATTGCAATACAGCCAAAATCCATTGCAAGGCTCATATCTTTCTTGTAATATACCGGAACATTACATCACTGGTTATATCATGGGCTTAAAAAATGCAATTATATAAATAAGCTTTATTCATTACCTGTTTCGTTTTCGTAATCCCTGTCATATCATATAGCCAAAACGAATCTGCAGCAGATATATCAGGGGAACTGAAGAAATGGCACAAGGTCACACTGACATTCACTGGTTCTAACACCCATGAAAATGCTGACCCAAATCCATTTCTTGACTATCGTTTCAATGTCACCT
>CAZVUF010000094.1:0-9653 GCA_964629355.1 uncultured Pirellulales bacterium
TACGCTTGAACTGGCTTACCTCGCACCAGCTCTGGAAATCATAGTTGGAATATCTACCCTGCTCAAGAGAGACAACCTCAGCAAGCTCCTGGAAAAGCAAAGAAAAAGCCCGCCTGGCTCCCACTATGCGGATAGCCATATAATGCTTGTTCAGGACAAGAACATTACAGTCCAGCCCGGATTTGACCTCAGTAGCAAACATAATCTGCAATTAAAAAATATTAGCAAATACAATATAACAAATAACAGAAACTTTCTTAAATTGCAAGTAAAAAGCGTAAACAATAAAACCAACACTATTTTATGTAAAAAAATGAGAATCGGCTCAGGGAATGTCATACTGCGTATGGGAAGCGTAGAGGTGATAATTTATTCACCGACCTGTTTCTTCACAATAAATCATCTTAGGCACAGAATCCAATACCGACCCACTAAAGCTGGGGGATTCATAGCCGAAAGCTTGAAGTGCATATTATAGAACAATTATTTCGCATCTGATGGTTCTGCAGCAGGAACACAGAGATTCTCTCTCATTAGCCGACCCATCTTAAACTTCACTGTTCGCTTTGCAGGGACCTCAACACGTTCGAGGGTTTTGGGATTCTGCGCGACTCTCGAGGCCCTTGTCTTGGTTTCGAAGACACCAAAGTCCCGGAATTCCAGGCGATTATTGTTCTCGCAGAGTTCTTTTGTTATGTCGTCAAGAAACGTTTGAATTATACGCTTGACTGTCACTCTCTTTGCTTGAGTACGTTCCGCAATTCGATCGATAAGTTCTTTCTTTGTAACTGTTGCCATAAGTTACCTCATTTCAGGAAAAGAGCGATTGAGCAATTAGAACTCGGTTCTGTTAATAGGGCTGTTATACGACAAACTATTCCTTTTGATTGTCCAACAGCTCTTCACATATCTCTGCGTAATCCTCGCCGAAAAAACACCTATTTGACGGTGCTTTAGACAATAAATTCCCTTGTTATCTGAAGAGCCGACCAAGAGAATAAAGCTTTTAACTACTGCAAGGTACTATACAACAAAGACTTCGAAACGGCAAGTAATTTTTATACAAAAAATTTTTAGAATATAAAAAAATCTGGCTCAGCCTGTATTGCGGTGTTTCATGTATTGACCGCCGCAGCTTCGGCAAATGGTTCACAAAACACAAGATTTAGATAAGCAATCCCTTAAAAAATGAAAACGAGTAAGAATCTTGAAAATGGGATATTATCAGCATATTTGTGTCTATGCCCACTATTCTCTATTTTGTCATAGAAATAAATGATAGATACACATAGGTTTTATTAACAAACAATCAGATAGTCTATTGACCGGTTAAGGACTTGTCGGCATAATTAAAACCCTTATATTTTCTCAATTTATTGACGGTGAGCTTAAAGATTAGTTGAATACTATTTTCTCAATATAAACAACCGTTTATATATTGTGGCTAAAACTTAAGAGCCAATATATAACCGGTCTTGCAGCGGGAATAGCATTTATGGATGTAAATAAGAGCAAAAAAGACGCTTCGAGTGAGACCGCTCGAAAAAGAAAAGATATAGCCGTTGAAATCGCAAACACATTCGAGTGGCTGATTACCGCTTTTATATTGGCCTTTATCTTCCGGGCGTTCATAATGGAGGCTTTCCGCATACCCACCGGCAGCATGGCTGATACACTAAAAGGAGCTCACTTTCGATTATGCTGCGAACAGTGTGGATATAAATACGGGCATGGCTTCTCGCCGGAAGGATATGTATTCTGTCCCCACTGTGGATATATATGCGGGATTAACTTAGTTCGGGAAAGAAATATGCACTGCCCCCGATGTATGTATAAGTATGACTATCTGGAAAGATATAGATTGAAGCAGGACACTGTTCCGTCAGGCAACGTAGATCTACCTCCTACTCGTTGCCTAAGCTGTGGTTATGAGCAGGGTTATAACCAGTTAACCAAGAGGATGATGCCCGTCGCAAACGGTGACCGTATCCTTGTGCTAAAATGTATCTACCAATTTATTGAACCTAAAAGATGGGACGTAATTGTCTTCAAAAATCCACTGGATCCCACAGAGAATTACATTAAAAGGCTGATTGGGCTACCGGAAGAAAAAATTGAAATCATTGATGGCGATGTTTATATAAATGACCAAATCAGCCGAAAACCGCCTAAGGTTCAGGATAAGTTATGGACGCTTGTCTATGATCATGACTATCAACCTGTTCGTCCACGGGAAGGCTCATTTAATGGACATTTCTGGCAGCAACCGTTCAAAAACGATGCAGATTCAAAATGGATAATCGATGACAAAGACAATCCTACGCTGGCACGTCTTGACAGTACCGCGGAGCAAATCAGTACCCTGGTTTATAACACACCTGATGGCAGAGATTTCAAAGCCGTATATTCTTACAATGATGTTGACCCCAGAAGAGAAGAGAATATGCCGGAATGTAGCGACCTTATGGTGCGTTTCTATGCTGAATCAGGCAGCGCCGTTGGGCGTCCTGTGGACAGCCAAAGCAGCATTGGTGTAACTATTAGGAAGTATCAAACCAACTACAGTGCATGGGTCAATTCGACAAATGAGATGGTTATTGTAAAAGTTGGTCAGGATAGGCAGCTCATAGAATTGAAACGCAAACCAGTCCATCTTTCAAATGTAAACAAGCCAACGTTGGTTAAATTTGCCAATGTAGACCATCAGCTTATTTTTGAATTCGGTCGTGAAAAAGTAGCTTATGACTTGGGAACCGGTCCGGATGATGCAGGACCTCGAAAGGCAGATATTGAACCGAGAGTTAAGATTTTTGGTTCGGGCAGATTAATACTGTCGCATATAGCGATTTTCAGAGATATTCACTATACCGCAGAAAAAAATGCCAACGGCGACGACTTGGGCAGAGCAACTGAGGGTAATCCTTTTACCCTTATGAAAGATGAGTTTTTTGTACTTGGTGACAACAGTCCCAACAGTGAGGATGGCAGATGGTGGAACACACGAGGCGTGGCTAATAACGGGTTGTATTACCGTCCAGGTGTTGTTCCGCGTGACTATCTGGTCGGTAAAGCGCTATTTGTATATTGGCCAAGCGGATTTGAATTTCCCTGGCCAGGAAGTTTGAAAACATATCTTTTAAGCAGGAGCCGTCAAAATCTTCTAATGAGAATAGTAAATGGTGTCATCTCGCTTAGGTGGATTCCGAATGTAGGACAGATGCGCTTCATCTATGGCGGCTCAAATGTTACTCTGCGTAGTGATACGCTAAATAACACGAGCGAAATGACTGCAGACGTGAGTGGAGGTGAATAAATGAAAAATCACGTAGCTACAATCCTATCGTCAGCTACTGTGCTGGTCTTAGCCGGTTGTGCTGTTTTAACAGGACTTAGCACTGCGGCTTATGGCATTACCGTAAAAGAGTTGCGCTGCGAGTATCGAGTCAATCCGCTTGGAATTGATGTAGTTCAGCCTCGGTTAAGCTGGATTTTGCAGTCCAGCCGGCGGGACGAGATGCAGAGCGCATACCAGATTTTAGTAGCCAGCAGCGAGGAGCTTCTCAAGTTAAACATTGGCAATCTTTGGGACAGTGGTCAGATCTCCTCTGACCAAAGCAATCAGGTGGTGTATCGTGGAAGACCCCTGATGTCACGTGCTCGATGTTATTGGAAGGTGCGTGTATGGGACAAGGCTGGAAAAGTATCAGCCTGGAGCAAACCAGCATTTTGGACAATGGGTTTGCTCAGCACGGCAGACTGGCAGGGGCAATGGATAGGTTACGATGCAGAACCGCTTGGTTCAGATATAGACAAAGAAAAGACAAAGGCAATTAGTCTTGATGACTGCAAGTGGGTGTGGTTTGGTGAGGGTGACCCACGGAAAAGCGATCGGATTGGCAGGCGGTTTTTCCGACGTAGAATCGAAATAAACCCGGATAAAACAATAAAACGCGCACGCCTCCGCTTGGCTGCGAACAATGAAGTAATATTTTTTCTCAATGGCCAGGAGATATGCCGTATCCCGGGATTGAAACCTACTCAGACGCTTGATGTAACTGGTAAGCTGACAACAGGGAACAATACTCTGGCAATAGAAAGTACAAATGAAAATGATGCCGCTAATCATGCGGTGCTTGCCGGCAAGCTGATGATCGAATTTGAAACCGGCCAAGAGACTGTTTTAATTGACGGTTCCTGGAAGGCATCTGACACCAGGCAGGAAAATTGGCAAAGGATCGATTTCAATGATACTGGCTGGCAAAATGCAGAGGAGATTGCCAAGGTTGGTGATGAGCCATGGGGCAAACCTTCAGAGGATGAGCTGATTTTGCCTCCGCCGTCTTATCTGAGGAAGGGCTTTTCGGTTGATAAGTCCGTCAAACGCGCCATGGTTTATGGCTCCGCTTTGGGGCTTTACGAATTACACATCAACGGAAAACGTGTAGGCGAGGATTACTTCACGCCCGGCTGGACCGACTATCCTACACGCGTCTATTACCAGAGTTACGATGTAACCAAATTGTTGAAGCGGGGCTCTAACACCATCGTAGCCATCCTTGCCGATGGCTGGTACGCCGGGTATGTGGGTTTCGGAGGAAAGAGAGAAAACTATGGCAGCAAGCCACGGTTGCTCGCGCAGCTTGAAGTCGAATATACCGACGGCGGCAAAGAGGTCATTTCAACCGACGAGTCCTGGAAGGCTGCGTATGGTCCACTTGTCGAGGCGGACTTTCTAATGGGTGAAACATACGATAGCCGCAAAGAGATACCCGGCTGGAGTAAGCTCGACTTCAATGACTCGGCTTGGAATTCGGTAGCGGTGACAGAAAAGGTTAGTAGCAAAGTGCAGGCCTTTCCAGGCGTGCCGGCGAAAAAAATCATGGAAATAAAGCCCAAAAAGTGCACAGAGCCAAAGAAAGGGATGTACGTTTTTGATATGGGCCAGAACTTTGCCGGCTGGGCTCGCTTGAAGGTTAACGGAAAGGCCGGTACGAAAGTAGTGATGAGATTTGCCGAGATGCTCAATCCCGATGGCACTATCTACACAGAGAATCTCCGCGTAGCCCGCTGTACCGATACATATATCCTAAAAGGCAAAGGCCGAGAAGTTTGGGAGCCGCGATTTACATTTCATGGATTTCGATACGTGGAGGTAACCGGCTACCCCGGCAGGCCTGGAATTAACGATATTACCGGCATTGTCGTACATTCGGATACGCCACAGGTCGGCTCATTCGAGTGTTCCAATCCGATGGTCAATCAGCTATACAGTAATATAGTATGGAGCCAGCGGAGCAATTTTATCGAAGTGCCGACCGACTGTCCGCAACGTGATGAGCGTCTGGGCTGGACCGGTGATGCACAAATTTTCGTCCGAACTGCAACTTATAATATGGATGTAGCAGCGTTTTTCACCAAATGGCTGGTTGATCTTGAAGATGCTCAGAGCGAAGAAGGTGCATTTCCGGATGTAGCTCCACGTAAGATCGCTGTAGGCGATGGCACGCCCGCCTGGGGTGATGCCGGCGTCATCTGTCCCTGGACAATTTACTATGTCTATGGTGACAAGCGCGTTATCGAGAGACACTACGACTCAATGAAAAAATGGATCGCATATCTGAAAACCAACAGCGAGGACTTGTTGCGACCGGCTACCGGTTATGGTGACTGGGTCGCCATCGGTGAAGAAACACCTAAAGACGTAATTGGAACAGCTTATTTTGCGTATAGCACGCGGCTGCTGGCGAAAATGGCTGCTGCTGTCGGTAAAGAACAGGATGCGAAAGAATATGAAGCACTTTTTAAGAAAATCAAAGACGCCTTCAACAAAGCATACGTCTCTAATGACGGAAAAATTAAGGGTGACACGCAGACCTGCTATTGTCTGGGGCTTTACTTTGATTTATTGTCCGAAAGCAAACGTGAGCTTGCCGCCCAACATTTGGTAGAAGCAGTCAAAAGAAGAAACTGGCATTTGACCACGGGATTCGTGGGCTTAAGTTATCTTCTGCCGACACTTACTCAAACCGGTCATCTTGAAATTGCTTATCGCCTGCTTAACAATGACACTTTCCCAAGCTGGGGTTATAGCATCAGGAACGGAGCCACTACCATCTGGGAACGCTGGGACGGCTGGACCGAAGATAAAGGATTCCAGGACCCGGGCATGAATTCATTTAACCACTACTCATTCGGTTCGGTTGGCCGATGGCTTTTCGGGACTGTTGCCGGCATCGATACAGATGGGCCTGGCTATAAACATATTATTATTCATCCCAGACCTGGCGGTGGATTGGCTTACACAAAAGCAAGCTACGAGTCCATTCTTGGCAGGATTGTCAGCGATTGGAAGATTGAAGATGACTCGTTTATATTGAATATCACGATTCCTGCTAATACTACCGCCACGGTATATGTGCCGGCCAAATCTGCTGAAAGTGTCACCGAAGGCAGGCGACCTATAGATAAAGCTGAGCAGATGAAATTCCTCCGCATGGAGGATGGCTGTGCGGTCTTTGCTGTAGGCTCGGGGAACTATCGATTTGTATCAAGACTGCCTTAAGGGACAAAACCCCCAGTCCCGTTAGGGATGGCCAAGCCCATAAAACTGGGGGCTAAAAAAAATATTTAGGTTGCTAATTTTTGATTTTGCCGAAACTGTGTTCCGCTGCTTTAATGGTTTCTTCGATATCCTCTTTTGTATGGGCGAGCGATACAAACATCGCTTCATAGGCGCTGGGAGCCAGGTAGATTCCTTGTTTAAGCATCTCTGCAAAGAATCTTTTGAATTGTTTTATATTGGTTGACTGCACATCAGTAAAATTTCTCACTTTTCTTTCGGTAAAGAAGCAGCTCATAATTGAGCCGACACGATTAATTGTTACTGGAACATCTGCATGTTTCGCGGCATCAGCCAGGCCAGTCTCTAATATACCTGATATTGATTCGAGATAATCGTAGCTTGATGCTTGTCGAGAATCAAGTAATTCCAGTGTTGCGTTTGCTGCTGCGGTTGCGATTGGATTGCCACTAAGCGTTCCTGCCTGATAGACCGGTCCTTCCGGGGAGAGCAAATCCATAATGTCAGCTCGGCCGCCGACCGCGCCTATTGGCAATCCTCCGCCTATTATTTTGCCCAGGCATGTAATATCGGCTATAACGCCGTAAAGCTCTTGTGCCCCGCCTAAGCTTACCCGAAAACCAGTTATCACCTCATCAAATATCAATAACGCATCGTTTTCGTCGCATAAACTTCGTAGCCGCTCCAGATAACCATCTACAGGCGGCACAACACCCATATTTGCTGCGATCGGCTCAACTAAAACGGCGGCGATTTTGCCTTTATGTTTATCGAATGCGGCTTTTGCCCCTAAGGGGTCGTTATATGGTATAACGATGGTCAGTTTAGCCAGCGCATCGGGTACGCCGGCACTGGCGACGATGCCGACCTCAGCAACGCCGGAACCGGCGGAGACCAACAGAGAATCACTGTGGCCGTGATAGCAGCCGGCCATCTTTATAATTACGTTTCTTTTAGTATATGCACGGGCCAGACGGATTGCGGTCATTACCGCCTCGGTGCCGCTGCTGACCAGCCGAACCTTTTGGATGGAATCAAAAGCGGCGATTATTTTTTCAGCAAGGGCGGTTTCAGCCAATGTAGGTGCCCCAAAGGACGTTCCCTTCTTTGCTGCATTCTGAACCGCTTCTACAACCATCGGATGGGCGTGCCCTAATATCATCGGCCCCCAGGAGCCTACGTAATCGATGTACTCATTACCATCGATATCATAAACTTTTGAGCCGGCTGCCCGTTCTATGAAAAGCGGCGTTGCATCGACACCCCGAAAGGCCCGTACAGGTGAATTGACGCCACCCGGTAGAAGACAGCACGCCTCTGTGAAGGCCCGAATCGACTTGGTATTATTGCTTTTTTGTTTGTTTTTTCTCGTCACGAATTTTGCTCTATAAATCCCACGTGTAACATGGGATTACATTTCACATTCATATCATAAAAAATCTGCGGTGAAGTTCAATACAGAATTATTCCTGGGTATAAATGCATAGTAGTCGTGGTTTAAACTGGTCTCGTTTTTCAAGACATAGAAATGTCAGGATACGTTATACTAGCGCGAGCTCAGGCATCCACGGATGTCAAGCCTTCTCGTATGGCGTATTTTACCAGATGTGCGAAGCTTTCAATATTAAGTTTTTGCATTATCCTGCGACGGGCTGCGTCAATAGTCTTAATGCTTACACCTATTATGTGTGCGATTTCTTTCGATGGTTTGCCCTCCGCTAACATTTTGATGACCTCACGTTCCCGTTTGGTTAAAGATCCATTTGAGGAATAGTCTGTCCCAAAGCGGTCTCGAATGTAATCATTTACGACGATTTTTGCAGCCTTCGAACAAAGATATGTTTCGCCCGCATAGATAGTCTCAATAGCTGTTACGAGATGGTGGAAGGCACGCTCTTTGTGAATATATCCTGATGCGCCTGCCTTTAGAGCCTCTAAAATAAAGTTTCTCTTTATGTTATTTGAAATCGCAGCTATCTTAACAGGAGGATTTTCATTTGTTAGCTGTCGAGTAGCATCGATGCCATCTGTTCCGGGCATATCAACGTCTATTACGGCAACATCCGGTTTGAACTGACGTGTAAGGCGCACCGCTGTCGGACCGTCTGCTGCTTCACCTACTACTTCCTTATCCAATTCGTTTTGAAGCAGCGAGCGCAGTCCTTCTCTCAGCATCGCATGGCGACCGACTAATAAAATTTTTACCGACATAAAGTACCGCACCTCCGAAAAACTGATGCAGTTTTCAACCGACCTATATCGAAAATCAGCAAAATTAATGAATCAAAGTTTAAAATCCACTTAAACGAATTCCGCTTATTACAGGGGGGTCCCATCATATATTTTGCCTAAATTGGCACTAAGCTAAATTAGGCACATTTCTAAATTGCCTGAATTATACATTTTCTAATCTTCAGGTCAAGGGGAATCGCGTAGGATTATACCAAGATATTTTTACACGATTTAGAATGATCGGATGGCTATTACTGCCACGGAGGATGAAGTTACTGCCCCACGATAGTCATACAAAAATTAGATTACAGGCTTTCTTTATCGCAGAATTCACCGCAGAAGTTATCTTTGGTGACTAATGGAAAGACGTCGTATATAGATTCTTGTCTTTTAACAACCACGGGTGGATAGCGATGGCATTCACCATGTTCTTGGTTGTTGTGATTAATCCAAAAGAATTTGCAATTCCCACATCGGTATTGACCGATTTTTTGACAGGTTTGCATTGTAGTTTTTTCCCTCGCATTAGAAGAATAATCCGAAAGCTCGTATATCGAGAACAGCTATTTTTAGCATTTGGATGGGAGATATCTATATAAGGTTTTGGCTAATGTATTTAGCATTTTGCTAATAAAACAGTTAAAAATGCTATAACAATGTATGATAAAAGCACTATGTGTTATCAACTCCAGTGATAAAAACTTGTTTCTGCTCGGAAGAATTGAACTTAACAAAGCGCATAAAAAAAGCCGAGCGAAAAAACCCGGCCTGATAGTTTATACTGGTTTTTTACTGTAAAAAAACTAACTTTTATCGTTGAATTCCGGTCCAACAGAGCCGG
>CAZVUF010000095.1:0-9615 GCA_964629355.1 uncultured Pirellulales bacterium
TTTGGAAGTTGGTAAGGTTTATACGTTAAGTATGTCCACTGTGATGACTGCCGGTACTGATGCTATGTTTACCGTAGCCGGTGGTGCTATTGAGATTATCGGGATGTTCGGCCAGTGTACTACGAATATGGGAAGTAATCCTGGCGACCTGGACATAATGGTTGACGCTACCGCCGGAGCAACTTATGACGGAGATTTCACAACTGCGGTAACTATTGACGCTATGGTGGCCGGAGATACCATCAAATGGGGCACTACGACGGCTGGTGAAAGTGTATTGGTTCCGACAACTTTGACGATGGCAAACCTGACGCCAATAAGCTGGTTCTGTCCCGCCGGTGTGATTACCCAAACAATTACAAGCACAGGTACGGGAGCTATTAAGTGGTATATGACCTTTAGACCTCTCGAACCTGGTGTTACAGTAACACCGATGTAATTAAAGGGGGGCTTAGTCCCCCCTTTTTTGGAGTTTATTATGGCTGATATAGATACTGCCGTGAACATAGCGGTATGCAATCAGGCTTTAGGTCTTTTGGGTGCTTCCGCTATAATTCTTGATGGTACGAGCGAGAATCACGGTCATTGCGTTACATTTTTTGCAAAGGCAAGAGACGAAATACTCGCAGCTCACAAGTGGAATTTTGCCAAAAAGAGGGCTTATGCAATCCAGACGACAGACCCTTTATTCGGTTACAGCAATGCCTTTACTAAACCTTCGGATTGCCTGAAGGTATGGCGGATTGACGACGACAATGCTGCGAAATTTGAGGTCGAAGGTGATTTGATTCTTACTGATTTGGGCGCCGACCCGCCCGATTACGACGACGACGAAGTTGATTATCTTGCTGGGCAGTATATATCTTACGATGATGTTACCTACCTCGTCGATACTGCTTTTACGTCGAGCGAGTGGGCGACGGATGCCGACTATTGTACCTCTCAGTCCGGTGATTATAAAATCCTAAAGGTCGAATATGTTTATCAGCATACGATACTAAGTTCATATCCGATTTACGCCGAAAGCTGCGTAGTTATCAATCTTGCGAGAATGCTGTGTTCTCCCATTAAACAAAGTGAGAACGTGGCTCTTAATCTTCAGGCTATGCTTTACGGCGGCCCGAAAAATTACGGATACCTTCAGATGGCAAAGAGTTTTGATGCTCAGGAGGGAGGCGGTGAAAAGATTAGCACGAAGACCTGGCTTGAATCGAGAAGATGAAAAAAACTGTTCTTATAATATTATTTTTATCAATCGCTCTGTATGGCGAGGATAAACCATACCGGATACTTAATTCCTTTAATGCCGGTGAGTTATCAGGGCTTCTGAGTGCGAGAGAGGACTTGTCTAAGTATCATTCCGGTTGCTCGTTAATGGAGAATATGCTGCCATTGATGCAGGGTGGTGCCCAGAAGCGGCCGGGAACGAAGTACATAGCCGAATCGAAAGAGAACACCAGGATACGCCTTATCCCTTTTGAGTATTCGACCGAGCAGGCTTATATTATCGAATTAGGCAATCAATATATGCGTTTTTATACCGACGCCGCCAGAATCCTTACCGGCGGCGGGAGTGAGGATTTGTCCTCTTCGGATAATATAATAGCCCATTGGCTTCTCAATGATAATGCCGCTAATACTGTTGTTGCAGACGATGATGGTGATACCCACCCGGGCGTTTCAAGCGCTAATACGAGCACAATACACAAAACGGGCAAAGTGGGAACGGGATGTTTTGATTTAGAATCTGCTTATGCGATTTCCGTAACAGACCACGCGGATTTTACGTTTGTAGAGGGTGTGGACGGCGATTTCAGTATTGCCGGCTGGGTATATGTAACCGATACGGGAACAGAACAGATTATAATGTCCAAATGGGATGAGACTATCGGCTCACAGGCGAGAGAATGGAAGCTGTTATTGGATGCTTCTCGCAAGCTGAGCCTTTGTATCGCTGATGAAAGCCTTTTGCTTGATAGTGACCTTATTGCTCATTGGAAATTAAATGATTCCGCTGCTTCAAGCGCTGTTGATGATGCTACTGGCAGTCACGACGGTACACTTTCCGACGGCGATGATAATTACACTTCCGACCACAGCGTTGATGGAAAAATAAGTAACGCCTTTGATTTTGACGGCACAAATGATAAGGTCGCGGTATCAGATGATGATGCTCTTAGTTTCGGTGATTCCGCAGCCGACAGTGCGTTCTCCATAAGTGCGTGGATAAATATGGACGATGCTACGATTTTTCCAATAATCACAAAAACTTTTGGAAACAATAATGAGTGGATATTTTGGGTTGATAGAAACGATAAATTATCTGCTCGCCTATTTGATAATGATTCTACCAATTGGATAGGAAGGAAATATGATACGGCTATAACTGCCCAAGAGGGGTCGTGGATTCACGTTGTAGCTACTTATGATGCAACAGAAGCATCTTCTGGCATTACTTTATACTTAAACGGTACAGCAGTTGATGATGCAGACGATAAGCAAGGCAATTATACTGCTATGCACAATACCGCACGAGATGCTTATATTGGATTTGTTGCAGAACCTGATAATGGCGCAAATGATAATTCGTATGCCGATGGTAAAATTGACAATGTAATGATATTTAATAAGGAGCTTTCTTCAGCCGAAGTAACCGCCCTTTATAATAGTGGAAGCGGTATAGAAGAGCTTGATGCCGTTTATCCGTATGCAATAACCGATGATGCCCTGGATACCGGCTGGCGGTTTGTGGCAGCCACTTATGAGGGTGAGCACGCTTCGTGGACAGGCGCTACAGCGGCCAATTACATAATTTGTTATATAGATGGTGCCGCTGTTGATTCGACTGCAACAAATCTTTCAACCTACGAAACAATGGAAGATACTGCTGCAGTAACGAGAATTGGCGCACAGTATTCTACTGCTGGTGCGATAGAAAAAATATGGTCGGACAGAATAGATGAAATGTCGATTTTCAATGATGTGCTTAGTGCTTCTGAAATTGCAAGTTTATATGATTCTACATCAATATACGAAATATCAACGCCGTACCTGACCGCCGATTTATTTACGCTCAAATATAATCAGTCGGCAGACGTTCTTTATATTACACATCCCGACTATGAGCCGAGAAAATTATCGAGACTCAATAATGGCGATTGGACACTTAATGTGGTAAGTATAGATAACGGGCCGTTTAGAACAGAGAATGACGATACGACAGCCAAAATATCCGCATCTGCTACTACCGGCTCAGTGACTCTTACGGCTACGGGATGCGCTCCTTTCGTCAGCGGCACTACAGCAGGTCACGTTCCGAGCGGGACAAGTGATACCTCTAAAAGCAAGACTGGCGCATTATTTCGACTGGTTCATCCCGTTGCCGAACTTGAATACGAGACCCAGCTTGAGCAGATGTATTCAGATAATACAACAGAAAATGTAAGCTGGATGGATTGCGGGACACTTTATAAAGGAACGACCTGGACACTTACAACGGAAGGGGAATGGACGGGCACTTTTGAGGTACAGAGAAACTATACCATCGGAGCGGCACACGACGCAGACGGATGGGAGGCCGTATTAGAGTACAGCAGTACGGATGACCGAAATGTTTCTACGACGGGAACTGAGGATTACGACGCAGCTTCTTACAGAATCATTATGACCGACGACGGCGGAGCAGAGACCTTGCACGTCTATTTCTCAACCGACCAGACCGACCATATAGGTATGGTTGAAATAACATCTGTAACGAGTCCCACAGTTGCCATAGGGACGGTTTTAGAGACTATCGGTTCTACTGACGCTACGCATAAGTGGTCTGAAGGTGCGTGGAGTAATTACCGAGGCTGGCCGATAACGGTTACATTTTTCGAGGACAGGCTTGTATTTGGTGGAAATTACGCCCAGCCGGACACTATTTGGGGTTCGGTTACGAGCGACTACGACGATTTCACCAGTGGGGCGGAAGATGATGATGCTATTATATTTACGCTTACCTCAAGGCTTGTAAATGTCATTCATTGGCTTGTTAGTAAAAACAGAATTATTATAGGCACATCCGGCGCCGAATGGACTTTATCCGGCTCATCGGACGAGCCTGTATCTCCCTCTAACGTAAAGGCCGAACAGCAATCATCCTATGGAAGTGCCGACCTTCAGGCCACATTCGCGAATGAAAGCGTCCTTTTCTTTCAAAGAGAGGCCAAGAAGCTCAGGGAGCTTGCCTACAACTGGGAGCTTGACTCTTACATAGCGCCGGATATGACGATACTCTCAAAAGAGGTAACGGGTGATGGTATAACAAATATCGCTTTCCAGCAGATACCGGATTCTATTCTATGGTGCGTCAGGGACGACGGTGAGATTGCGGCTTTCTCATACGAGAGAAAAGAGCAAATAACGTCCTGGTCGAGACAAATAACTGATGGTGAGTTTGAGTCCGTAGCGGTGATACACGGGGATATTGAAGATGAGGTCTGGGTATCGGTCAAGAGAACTATAGACGGCGATGATGTTAGGTATATAGAGCAATTTCAGCCGAGGGAGTTTGACGGCGACGCTAACGCCTTCTTTGTCGATTGCGGAGCTACATATAACGATGTAAGTGAGATTGCCGATTTGGACTGGTTGGAGGGTGAGACGGTTTATATTCTCGCCGATGGCGTTATTCACGATTCCAAAACAGTTAGCAATAATACAATTACTCTTGACGGCACATACAGTACGGTTCAGGTCGGCTTGCCATATACTATTCAATTGAGAACTATGCCTTTAAGCTGGATTAGTCAAGGTACTATGACGATACAGGGCAGAATAAAGAGAATAAATGAGGTTATAGCAAGATGGTATGAAAGCGGTGATTTTTATTTGGGCAAGGATTCGAGTCATCTTGTGCTTTTCAGTATTTCCGGTCAGACTTCCGATGAGGACAGGGCGACTTTTCCGGCCGGCTATGACAGGTCTGGTTATGTGTATATCTACCAAAAGTCCGCCGAGCCTTTAACGCTTATAGCTTTAATGATTGAGTTTATGGTGCAATAATGGAAATTTTCATACGGCCATTCAAGGCAGATGTGATTGTGAATTTAGTGTATAGATTTTTTAGCTTGTTCAATTTCTCGAAGCAGTTGTTTCGATGGGTTGCTTTTATATTTATTTTCAAGAAGCTGTATTGTTCTTTTTATAATTGGCTTAAAGATTTCATTGCCTACTTTAGTAGCATTTTTACTAACTTCTGGGAAATAGTGGGCAAACTTTTTAGCAGACATTTTTTGAGGGTCCGGAGTTCCATAAACAATAAGATTGACAATTTCCCGAATAGATTCGTCAGATTTTGTATTTATTTTCATAATTGTATTATAACAAATTGAAAGATAAAAGTCAAGAGGAAAAATGCTAATTTATATAAGACCATTCAAGGCAGATGATTTCTCGGCCTTTGAGCCTTTGGAGAGAATTTACGGTGAGGAATATGACGACCCGAAAATCGCCAAAATGATAGAAGAATCGGGGCTTTCCGTTACCGGCGTCGCCGGTGATGTAATTGTCGGTTGCGGCGGTGTCCATCCAATAGACGAAAATCAAGGTGAGCTATGGCTAAGAGTTAATAAGAACTATGCCAAATTACATCCGATTGAACTTTATAAATGGCTGAAAGCCGGAATAAGAATAATCGAGGAAACTTATCCATTCAGACAGTTAAACGCTGTTGTTAAGTGTGGTTATGAGAAGGGAAAGAAGTTTATCGAGAGTTTTGGTTACAAGCAGACACAGGTCATAAAATATAAGAATGAAGAACACTATGTTTATTCCAAGTTAGTGAAAGACCAATGAGTGGTTTCGCAGAACCGATAATTATAGGTTTGGCAATAGCTGGTGGTGCGACGGCGGCTTATAGCACATACCAACAGCAAAAGACCGCACAGCAGCAGGCAAAAGCCGAGGCTGCCTGGCACGCTTATAATGCTGAGGTCTCCGAAAGGCAGGCGGCGGCTGAGAGAGAGGCTACCGCATTTGAATCCAAACAGCAAAAACGTAAGGCCGAGCAGTTGCTTGCACGTCAAAGGTCTCTTATAGGCGCTTCAGGTGTTACCTTTGAGGGTTCACCGCTTTTAGTCGCTGAGGACACGGCAGTCCAGCTTGCCCTTGATAACATCAATATTCGTCGTCAGGGTATAAGAAGGAGACAGACCTATTTGAGTCAGTCAATTCTCGATATATCCAAGGCAGGTGCTGCCAAGAGCAAAGCTGCCGGATATGGCAGGTCTGCTGTTACAGGGGCGGGTGCTTCCTTATTAAGCAGTGCCGCCGATGTGGGATATATGGGCTATAAAATGGATATATGGGGAAAATAATGGCCAAATTTCCAAGATTTACAGCTGAAACACCACCGCCAGGAGGCGCAGGTCTTGTTCGTGCCCAGGATATAAGTGCATTGACCCAGACCGGAGATGCAGCTTTTTGGGGGAGTATAGGACAATTAGGCGCAGGTATGAAAGACCTTGCCCGTACAGGCTTTGTCATCGACCAGGACAAAAGAGAACTCGACAGGCACCTTCAATACAGCAACTATACACAGGACGCAAAAATGTTTGTCCAGAGCCAGCAGGAGAGTTTGGATGAAACGAATATTGAGAGTATTGAGCAGGCCAATGACATATCGAGAAATTCTCTTAAAGACTTTCAATCTTTCCTCAATAAAAAAATAGGGACAATCAAAGACCCTGAATTGAGAACTCGAATGGAGGTCTATAAGAACAACGCCCTGCCAGAACATTGGAAATATTTCAGAGATAAGACTACAGAGAAATGGAAAGACTACTATCTTGATACTGTAAAAGAGCACATAAACTCTTACGTTGCCGCTGGCCAGTTGGATGAAGCCGAGGCTGAGATAAAGAAAATTGAGGGCAAGCTCATCACGCATCAGCAGGCTGGGAGATGGCGGGAGGATGTCGAACAACAGAAAATTCTCGTCTCTATTAACCAAGCTGGTGCTACTTTGATGGAAGAAGATATTGAAAAAGCCTCTAAAATGATAGACCAAAGTAAAATTTTTGCAACGGAGGCTGACAAGCAATTTTATAGAAATCAACTTAAAAGCGTTATTAACAACAAAAGGGCTTTATTAAAAGAACAGGCCGAGGCGGATAGAGAGGAAGCAAACAAACAGATAATGGATTATGTTGTAAAAGGCAGTCTGACAGTCGAAGAAGTTGAAAAGCGACGAGACATCTTAAGTGCAAGTGATTACAAATCTGCAATGAAAGCAGCCCTAAATAATTTCGCCGAAAGTGACGATGCAGCGGTTGCGAATGAAATTGACCGTGTGATTATTGACCTGCACAATGGCATAGGCACTGAATCTGACGTGATGAATATTCTTTTGGATAATAAGAAAAACCTTACAAAAGAAACATTTACAAGATTACAAAATTCAATACCAAGAGAGCACGAGGAATATATAAATAAAATCATTTTAGAAAACCGGCATTTTATAGATACTCAAATACTCGTAAGGGATATAACAGGCCGTTTATGGGGTAATGCCGAGCAGGAAAAAAGAGCTATGAGGGCGAGGATAGATTATGATTCTATGGTCAAAAAAGCTCGAACAGAGGAAAAGGAATTAACGCCTGATATATTACTTGATTTTGCACAAATTGCGATAACATTAAATTCCGCAGATGCTACTAAAAAACGTGATATTATCAATAAATTGGAAAATATAAAAGAAACAATAGAAAAAGTAAGAACTATTGATGTAGAAGCTGCTTATCAAAAGGCGATTGAAAAAAAGGAATTGCCACATCCAAAAACTAAAGAAGAATATGACATCTTGTCAAGTGGAACGGAATATATCCATCCTGACGGCTCAAAAAGGATAAAGAAATGAATGATTTTGGTGAAAAAGATGAAGTTGCAGATACAGACTGGGGATTAGAAGATTCTGTAGTTGGGACTTCTCTTGTTGAAGAACCAAAAACCGAATTTGGTAAAAATACTGTTAAGATTGCAAAAGATAACAGTTTTGGAATAACCGAAGTTGCTGAAGATTATGACACTTTTAACTACGTTGAAAATGAACCATACGACCCATCTGAAGCACCAAAGGTCGATTTTGATACTCATTCTCAGGAAATTGTCGATGATAATTTCAATGATATGCTCTTAAAAAGCTTCACGCAGGCGGCGGAATCGCCAGAGGTCAAAAGACAATTAGAATTTCAGAAACAGCAAAGAAAAGTTATTCAGGACTACTTTAATATTATTACAGGAGAAGGTTTAAGGAGCAGATATGCCTATGTTGCTCCAGTTGAGGATATAAAAGCGGTTACAGGAGCAGCACCAACGCCTGAACTTTTCGGTAAGCTTGAAAGGAGAAAATACACAACAAGACAACTTGTTTATGGTCTTTCAGACGAAGACCTTATGTTTGCACAGAGTACAATCCAGAGAGAGTTTTGGGAATACCCACCGGAAGTTGTGGGGACGGTGAACAAGGAAGTCAAGACTCGCCAGGCGATGCAAATCTATAAAAATATGTCAAGGGAAAGCCAATTTGAATATGCGGTTATTGCAGCATTTAATCCATTTGGAATAAGAAATGCAATGGCATTATTTGGTGTAAATGCCGATTCTCCTGCGGTAACCGAAGCTATAGCAAGAACTCTTGCCGAGGAAAATGAAGTTAGTCCTGTAAATGTTTTAAGGTTGGCAGATTTTGGCGGTAATGTTTTAAATATAGCGACAGAATTTTGGGCTTTGGGTAAAGTCGCTCCCGCTCAAGCTGAGAAAGCCCTTATGAAATTACCAGAGGTGGCAAGGCCGTTAGTTAAAACAGGCGTCAAATTCGCAGCAAGAGCGGCACTTCAATATCCCAGAGAAGGTGAGACTTTAAAACAAAGGGAAGAAGCCATTAAAGAGTCTTTTCTTTTCGGTGCCGCTATGGGCTATATCGGAGAAAAATTACCTTTAGCTCGATATAGAGTGCCCGTTGAGGCCACTGGAATACCAATGTATGTTTTAATGAAAGGTGGAACTCCCGAAGAAGCGATTGAGTCTGTTGCTATGGTAATAGGTTTTGAGTCTCTCAATCTTGCACAAAAAGCTTATAAAGCCGGAAAAGGCAGAGTCAGGAATCTATACGCTGATAAAGCGGTCAAGGCGGCAAGGGCGCACAATCCAGAACTTTTTAAGATGTCGAATCGAGAAGTTAAAATTATAATTGAACAACAAATGCGACATTTGAAAGAAGCTGGTATTGTGAAGGACATAGCGCACAAAAATGCTCGCCAGGATGCAAAAATATTTCTTAAAGCCCGTCGTGAAGGTAACGATAATCTTGCTCGTTCAATAGTAGATAAGTACACAACAGGTAAGGCGGAAAAACCTATTGAGAAACCACCACCATTGGAAAAGGCTGCAATAGCCCAGATAGTAGCTAAAGTAGCACCTGAGATTGAATTAGAGGGTGAACCCGAAAGAATAGTCCCACCTCGCACGATTTCTCGCAGAGACCTTATTAGAGCTGCGGACAGGGCTGTAGGTAAACAGAGGATTGCGCCTTCTACCCCAACTACCCCCACAGCCGTTACAGGGGAAATAAAG
>CAZVUF010000096.1:0-9546 GCA_964629355.1 uncultured Pirellulales bacterium
TGTGTGTGCCTTGGGCACAATTATTGTCGATTTAACCATTTTTAGGAGGACTATTATGTGTAGAAAATCGGTTTACTCTATATGTTTCATTTTAGTGCTTGGTCTTATGCTGACCAATGCAGCCATCGCAGCAGACCCAAATCTCGTCGGCTGGTGGAAATTCGACGGCAATGCCAATGACGCTTCAGGCAATGGCCTAAACGGCACCGAATTCGGAGGACCTGATTACGTTGCCGGTCCAACCTATGGAGACGACTTATCGTTTTACCCGGATGATATTGCAATTAATCTTGAAGGCCTTACTACTGCCACCGACCCCGCCAACCCGTATGTAGAGCTACCCAGCGAGGTCGGTTCCGTTATCTCATCGTTGACTGATTGTTCATTCACGATATGGGTGAACTTTCGCACAATAGGCGGCACCTACAAATACTCACCTATTTTCGAGTTTGGCACCGGCACAACAAACTATATGTATCTCTGGCCCCGTACGAGCAGCAGTCCCCCAATGACTTTCGGGATTATTGCAGGCGGCTCACCCACGCAGGCCGTGAGCTGGACCAACAACACGCTTCCCGCTTATAGCTGGCACCATGTGGCTGTGACTATCGACGATGTGAATAATATTTTCAGATTGTATGTTGATGGTGTGGAACGTGCTGTAAACAACACTACTGCTACATATGCACCTATTGATCTTGGTGTTACTACTATGAACCGGCTCGGAAAACCTACGGTGTCTGGTCGTCACTACTTTGTGGGCTATCTGGATGATTTTCGCATCTACAACCGGACGCTATCTGTCGCAGGAATACAACAGGCTATGGGCTATCCAATTGCCACCTTCCCCACGCCAGCAGATGGCAACGTGTTTCCTGCAGATACTACTACAGCGAACCTTACATGGACTAAAGGTAACAATGCGGCTGCGGTAAACGGCAGCCATCTCTATCTCAGTGACAACCTGGATGCAGTAAGCAACGGCGATGCGTCTGCTGATAAAGGACTTATCACCGGTTCGAGCTATACCGCCACAGATCTTGTACAAGATGTGATTTACTACTGGCGTGTTGATACCATCGCTACAGATGGTACTGCATATCAAGGCGATATCTGGAACTTCAGGCTTCAGCCTCGAATCGCCTGGATTCCTACCCCATCTGATAGAGCTATGTATATACCCCCGAAAATAACCCTTCGATGGAGCGCTGGTTCCGGTGCCGTTTTGGGGCATAATGTGTATCTAAGCGACAATTTCGATCAGGTGAACAACGCCCCTGTAGCTTCTACAGTAGCACCATTTAAACAGTTCCTGACTCCAACAGAAAACCCAAGCTGGAAACCTGCCGCTCTTGAAGCTAACAAAACTTATTACTGGAGAGTAGATGAAGTTGAAAGCGACACAGTTGTCCACAAAGGCCAAGTTTGGAGATTCACAACCGTTTCCAATAATCCACCCATTAATGACCCCAATCTCCTTTGTTGGTGGACGCTCGACGGCGATGTAATCGACTCCAGTTTAGGATGTGATGGAACCGAAGTCGGCAACCCAACATACGACGTAGGTTTCTTTAGCAGTGCACTTTACCTTGACAACACCAATAGTGCTGACTCTTCCGATGATATGTACGCAAGCGTGCCAGCCGGTTCGGTCATCTCTACACTGACCAATTCTACCTTCGCGATATGGGTAAACTGGCTTGGCAATGAAGGTGACCGGAGACACCAGCGATTTTTCTCCTTCGGCACTGCACTAACGAACTCCATGTACCTTGCACCCCGTGTCAGCTCAAGTGTCCCGACGCACTTCCAGATTTCATCAGGTGGGGTCACACAAATAGTGGGTTATGGCGGCAATGCTGCTCAATCCGGCAGTGTTATTTCCGCCAATGACTGGCATCATCTGGCTGTGACAATCAACGCAGATGAAGACACTTTTTTACTATACGTCGATGGACAACAAGTCGGTCAGCTTACTGACGCCAACCTCGTTCCGAGCGATCTCGGCATTACCACCAATAACTGGATCGGCAGGTCCGAGGACCCTGTCGCACAACGACAATTTAGGGGATATCTGGATGATTTCCGAATTTACGACAAGGTACTATCAGCTGCCGAGATACAACAAATAATGGTACGTCTAACAGCCAATGTTATCAGCCCAAGACATCGTGCCGAAAATACACCTGACACAATTACTCTCAAATGGGAAGCAGGCGAGAGAGCTGCGCAACATGATGTGTACTTCGGTACTGACCAAACCGCTGTTACGGAAGCAACAACTGCTACTGCGGGCATATACCGAGGCAGACAGGCACTTGACAACGTAACTTATACTCCCACAGAAGTCCCTCTTACATGGGGGCAGACTTATTACTGGCGAATTGATGAAATCGAAGCCAATGGTACTATGCATATAGGCAACGTCTGGAGCTTCACTGTAGCCGACTTTATAGTAGTGGACGACTTTGAACTTTACAACGATATTGATAATAAAATATACGAGACATGGGAAGACTACTTCGTAAATAATACCGGCATGACGGTAGGACACTTCGACCCACCGTTTGCCGAACGCTCTATAGTCAACAGCGGTCGCCAGGCTATGTATATGAGATATGACAACGACGGCACGGTGAACGAAGGTACCAGCTACGAACAGAGTGGTACTCTGCTTTATTCCGAAGCCGAACGCATGTGGGAAACAGCGCAGGATTGGACCAAGAACGGCGTTAACACCTTAAGCCTATGGTTCAGAGGTTTACTACCATCTTTCGGCAGTTTCACAGCAGGTCAGCAAACATATACGCTGACTGCGCGAGGTGCTGGAATCACAGGTACATCCGACCAATTCTTCTTTGCCTATCAGAGACTCAACGGACTTGGGAGCATAACAGCGAAGGTGGTCAGTCTTACTAATCCCAGTACAGCAACCAAGGCAGGAATTATGATTCGTGAGACATTGGATCCGGGTTCTGCTCTTGCAATGGTAATCGTACAGCCGAGCGGTATGTCCTTCCAAGACCGTCCAGGTATCGGCGATGCTCTGGCGACAGTAGCTACAGAAGATGCAATCACCGCTCCATATTGGGTAAGATTAACCCGAAGCGGAAATACCTTTACGGGTGAGCGTTCGCCTGACGGTAAAAATTGGGAAATAATGGGTACGGTAGATGTACTTATGCAAGTAGATACCTATGTAGGCTTATGCCTGACTGGTGGAAACGCAAATGTAACCTGCACAGCCGAATTTTCTAATGTCAACATGACCGGTACGGTTGCCGGCCCATGGCAGTCACAGGATATCGGCATAACAAGTAATACTGCAGAACAATTGTACATAGTTCTGGAGGATAATGCCGGTAATAGTTCGGTGGTAAAACATTCTGACCCCGATGCAACGACTTTAGACACCTGGACACAGTGGTCTATTCCGCTGACAGACTTTGCCGGTATAAATCCGCAGGCTATCAAGAAGATGATTATCGGCGTCGGTGATAGGACAAATCCACAGCTTGGTGGCGCAGGTGATTTGTACATTGATGATATAGGTATATATCCTCCTCCATCTGAGGAACAGTAATAGATTTAGATTAAACCTATATGAGGCCGATTTGTTCAATTCGGGGCCTATATTGATTTATTCGGTATAGGCCCCGAATTTTTGGGTGTTCTATGCATGTGCCGATGCCCTACAACCCCCCTCCAGATGAAGTTAAGGAAGTTCAATTACCTGTTCTCTAAGGTCTTTTCCTCTTGAGATTAGATAGCGCCTTCATGTATGCCTTATGATATCTCCGCCTGCTGATTTTCTGAGGAACCTGGTCTTTCATTGCCGCGGCTTCAGTATTGGGCCTGGGCTGGAATTGATAAACCTCAACAAAATCATAATCTATTTCATCAAGCAGTTTTAGTGAATCCTCGAACTCCTTCTCTATCTCGCTCGGAAAGCCCACCATAATCTGCGTGCGTATCTGCAATTTTGGAAACTCTCTTTTTAAGCTAAGGATAGCCTCTTTATAATCCTCTATTTTATAACCTCTTTTCATTAGTCCGAGTATCCGATTGTTACCAGATTGTGCTGCCGAGCTAAGGTACGATATTTTCCCGCTTCGGAAAATTTCTCGGAGTTCCGGCAGCATACCGAGTAAAAACCTCGGCTGAATATTTCGAATCCTGATTGTGTAATCGCCTTCTCTTTCTATCAGGTCTCTTAGCAAATCAACTAAGGTCTTGCCCTGGTCTCTGCCGTATGCTCCTACATCAGTTCCGAGCAGGGCAAACTCTTTGTAACCTCTTGCCAGCCCTTCTTCGAATTCTTCGACTATTTTATCGATAGGTTTGCTTCTCAGCTCCCCACGAGAGACCCTGACCGCACAATAAGTACAGTTATTCAGACAGCCGGTTGACACTTTGATACAGAAACTGTGCGAACGAAAGACATTGATTTCTTTATCGAGACGGTCGTAATATGATTTTGTGAGTTTTTCTTTTATTGATATAAAGCTAAATATCTTCTTTAGATCGGGGATACGCCATCGACGAACGGTTGGCACGCATGCTCGTGGCGCCAGATGGTTAGCGTAAGCATCCTGGGGGTCCGTTTGGGTTCCGATGATTTCGGTGAGCCGCTCAATCTCATGTTCAAAAGTGAATCCCTGATGGACCTCTTTTAAGCGGGGCATATTGATTTTGGGAAGACAGCCACATACGATCAACTCAGCAGACGGTTTCTTTTGGGCCTGGAGATACCTTATTATTTTTACAGAATATTCCTGCGTAGCATGAGTGAGTCCACAGGCATTAAAAACAACGATATCGGCATCTTTAATGTCTGTTGTGATTCTACAGCCATTGTCTCCCAGGAAGTGCTGCATCCTCGAGCAATCAATGCGATTCTCCGGGCATCCGTTTGTTATGACACATACTTTCTTGGTGCGTTTTTTATCGTCGCATCTGGTTGCTTCAAATCCAGCAACATTTCTTTCTTTGCACTCAGTCTGTAACAAATCCATTTACCCCCTCACTTTTTTCTTTTATTTCGGCTTTAATTACAGGCTGGATAAATAATTTTGCCCCCCTATTCTCACCGCCCGATTCTAATCATGTTATTTCCAGGCGGGATTGGCAGGCTGACCTATGGCTTGTACCCACTTTTGGCTACCTTTGGCAAATTCAACTTGCTTTTTATCTATTTTCACGACCGTAATATTTCCTATCATATCTCCTGGTTGAAGAACCTTATCAACTCCATCGACTATGCAGAGTGAGCCTTTCTCATCGCAGCTAATGGCGCTTACCACTCCAAGCTCCGTCATTTCAGGTAGGGCCTTTATCTCACGCATTATTCCGTGTACATGTTCTCTTAGACCCTTTTCCCATTGTTCCAATTGAGCCAACTGAGCGTCTCTCCGATTTTGAAGATGCCTTGTTCGCAATTCAAGGTCCTTCATAATAGTGAGCAGCTTTTGTGCTTCTGTGCGAATTAACAGATTTTGCGTTTCGCTGTCTACTATTTCACTAAGCATTTTGCGGAAATTGTCATTTGTTAGAAAATCTTGAGCTAAGCTCATAAAGAAACTATCGATCATAGCTTCACGAAGACCAAACACCTTCAGAGCCTGGCCTACCCTCACCTCTCTTTTATCCTGCAAGATTGACACTGTCTTTGGGAACTTGGACCAGAAATAATTATTTGCATACGGCATTTCACCAGTCATCTTGCTTTTAAACTCAGCCCAAAGCACCCTATCCGTTGCTTTAAGTTGGCTGGCTGTTGATTCTACTAATTCTCGTAGGCTTCTGGCGTACCATTCTTCTATTGACTGTTGTTCGCTTGCAACCAATTCTTCTATGTCTTTTAGTCGCTGCTGTTGGATTTTAAGTCGCTCTTCGAGCCTGAGCCTCAGAGCCGAAGGCTGCTCGATTTGTTTGGTTTGACCGGACTGGTTTTCTGCTGACTGACAAGGCGTAACTAACAACAGGCAAGCAAGAATTAATATCAATGATTTCATCTTTGACTCCTCACAAAAAAGAATTGTTAGTGATTAGAAAATCTTACATAACCCCCAATGACAGTATTATATAATTTTCCTCCATTCAATTCAAGGAAAAAAATGGCGAAATTGCCGATCTGGAACGAACATCAATTCTCTATTAAAGTTTCGGCCTATAAAATAGTGATGAATTGGTGAAAAACGTAATTTATGTGTTTATACACCTCTGGCTTTTCTCCAGATTTTCATCAATCTTTTCTTGTGTAGAGCCTATTTATGGAGGATTGAGACCAGATAGCAAGGGCCGAACCGGCCAACAGAACTAATCCAAAAAGTAGCTGAAGACTGCTTAATGATTCACCAAAGACAACGCTGGAAATCGCAAATACAACAAACGGCTGCGCTAATATCACCAAAGCCGGGATCGTAGCGCCGATGCGTTTCATCGCTACATAGTATAGGACATGCCCTAATGCTATGGCTGTCACGGCTGAAATTAGAACAGCCGCCCAGGGTCCCGCCCCCATTTTCAAGCATTCTACGGGTTTGCCAAAAATAATCCCTAACACAAAAAGTCCCACCACCGTGTAGATGCTAATAACAGAAAAGCCGATGCGAGAGTCGGTATCTCTAAAAGCAATTCTCACAATAAGCGTATATACCGCCCACATAAACGCCGCGGTAAGTGCAATAACTATGCCGGTTATGGTGCCGCTCGCAGCGAAATCTTCCTTGCAATATATAACGCCGATAACCCCAATTATGGAGCATGCCAGCCCCAGCCAAAAACGTTTGCTTTTAACCAGGCCCCTTTCATCGGCAAAAAATACCAGCGAAAAGCCGGCTATCCAGATAACCGACGATTTCGCTATCAGAGCCATAAAGGCCGCACCGATATAATAAAAAGCCCCAGCCCACAAACTCTGCATGATGACATTTGCTGCAGCAGGCAGAATCGCCATTCGCCATAGTTTTGGTTCGATTTGCTGCCTCTTTACAGCTCGCAGAAGAAAGGGCAGCCAGAACAGACACGCCACAGAATATCGCAAAAGATTCTGCGTCCAGGAATCGATGTATCCGGTCAAATATTTTATAAAGATTGGCCCTAATGACCAGCATGCCAACGCCCCAATGCACGATAAAGTCGCAAAAATGTCAATTTTCCGCGTGTTCACCTGCTCATTCACTTTTATCCATGTTTAGCCGTCACCCCCGTGGTTACGGTTAATGCTTTCGTAAAAACAAAAATCAATCAAAGAATTAGAACAATTACAATATAAACTGCTCGAACCTCATCAGCAATATTATGTATTAAGTTTATTCAAGGGTGCAAGCATTGAATTATAGCCCTGAAAATGTTAAAATAGTTAGATTTCTTCGTGTGTCTAATTTTTAGGACCGATAGTCAGGAATTTAAGCCATCATAAAGTAAAAAACAATAGAATATGCTCTTATCTATAAGAATTTCAATATTCAACCTGATAGTGGTCGTTTTTCTGGCCGGTTTCGCCGATTTAGCCTTATCGGCTTATAACCAGGCAGGTATCCCTTTGGTAATCAACGAACTGATGGCCTCCAATAGCAGCACTATTCGAGACCCACAGGGCCAGTATGACGATTGGATTGAGATTTACAATTTTGGCAACACAGCTATAAATGTAGGCGGCATATACCTCACAGATGATTTATCTATACCCACCAAATGGCGGTTTCCAACTAATAATCCTTCCGCAACTGTTATTCCAGCACATGGATATCTGTTGGTATGGGTTGATAATGATACAGACGATGCCGGTCTGCACGCAAGCTTCCAACTCAGCGCCGGAGGCGAAGAGCTTGGCCTTTTTGATAGCTCTGCCACAGGTACTGACGGCAGCTCTCTGATTGATAGTATTACCTTCGGCCAGCAGACTGTTGACATTTCTTATGGTCGTTATCCAGATGCCAACGATAACGTGCAGTTTATGGCTACTCCTACGCCTGGCGGGGAAAATAATGACGGATATATAGATGTTGTAGCTGATCCCGAATTCAGCCACAGAAGAGGTTTTTATAATACGCCTTTTTCCATCACGATTACCACGGAAACTGAAGGTGCTATAATATATTATACACTCGATGGCAGTGAGCCAGGTGCTATGTCGGATCGCGGTGTGCGAACTGGCAACATCTACAGTGGACCAATATCCATTACGAAAACAACATGTTTCCGGACAGCAGCAATCAAGATGGGTTGGAAGTCTTCTCAGGTGAGTACCCAGACCTATATTTTTCTTGATGATGTAATTCACCAGCCGTCACGTCCCACCGGTTTCCCAAGCTCTTGGCATTCGACCTCTGCTGATTACGAGATGGACCCGGAGATCGTCGAAGACCCGCGTTACAGTAGTCTGATGAAGGATGCCCTGTTGTCGATTCCTACGATGTCTCTTGTGATGACCAACGACGACTTGTTTGATTCGAGTACGGGTATATATGCCAATCCGAACGGCGAAGGCATTTCGTGGGAAAGGCCGGGTTCTGTTGAACTGATCTATCCTCATGGGAGTAAAGGATTTCAGATCAACTGCGGCATTCGTATTCAAGGGGGCTGGTTTCGGTCGAACTCTGCGTGTAGGAAACACTCGTTTCGGCTGTTGTTCAAAGGGATATACGGGCCAACCAAGTTGAGATACCCTCTGTTTGGAGATGAGGCGGTTGACGAGTTCGACACGATTGTCCTGCGTGCCGGCGCCAACGACGGATACACATGGGATGAAGCGAGATTCACCGAGCAGTACACGCGTGATGAGTTTGGCCGCAGCCTGCAAGTTGCTACCGGCAGCGCAGGTTCACATGGAATGTTTGTTCATCTTTATGTTAATGGCTTGTATTGGGGACTCTACAATCCATGCGAGCGTCCGGATGCTTCATTTTCCGCCACCTATTATGGAGGCGATAAAGAGAACTGGGACTCAATTCACGATCTCTCAGCAAGCAGTGGAGACACATCCGCCTGGTACCAGATGACCAGTATGTGCAGAGCAGCATCAGTCTCCAACGAAGCATATCAGCGTCTCCATGGCAATAACCCTGATGGCACACCAAATCCAAGTTATCCACATCTTTTAGATGTTCAAAACTACATAGACTATCTGATTGTCAATCTCTGGGGTGGCAACTGGGACTGGCCCTGGAAGAACTGGTGGGCGGGCCGTGACCGCTCGGCCAACAGCACCGGCTTTAAGTTTTACTGCTGGGACTATGAGAATACTATGGGCAACAATCGAAACCGCTCACCTCTCGATAAGAATGCCTTGCAAAATAACTTTTCCGTCGCAGGAGAGCCACACACTCACCTCAGGCGGAATGCAGAGTACCGGCTGCTTTTTGCCGATCGTATACATCGGTTTTTTTTCAACGCCGGAACACTCACGTCGCAGCCTTTGGTTGCTCGCTATTCCAAGATGGCGTCCGAGATTGAATTGGCCATCATTACTGAGTCGGCGCGCTGGGGTGACCAGCACTATCAATCTCCGTTAACACAACAGGAATGGTACGACGAGCGGGA
>CAZVUF010000097.1:0-9390 GCA_964629355.1 uncultured Pirellulales bacterium
TGTGTGTCAAATACTGCGAGGATGTCCCGATAGCGGAAGCCCTTACTTTTGCCGGGCCGGGGGATGATATGCAGGTATCTACCGCTTATGGAATAGACCTTTTCAAAAGCTCCTGCGTACTCTGCGGCGGGTGTATAGCGGTTTGTCCCTCCGGAGCAATGGTTGATAAAGCCGCGATAGGCAAAGGTCGGGATAAAGACCTGCTGAAAACCCGAACGGTTTGTGCATATTGCGGTGTGGGTTGCCAGCTCGACCTTAATGTCAATCCAAAAACAAACAAAATCGTCAAAGTTACTACTAATCCTGATTATATACCAAATAAAGGCAATCTATGCGTCAAAGGCAAATTCGGGATGGACTTTGTCGGCCATCCGGACAGGCTCACTACGCCTCTTATAAAGCGAAACGGCAAATTCGAAGAGGCTACGTGGCAACAGGCAATAAAGCTTATTGCTGAGAGGCTTTGCAAAATAAAATCTGAATTCGGCCCTGACAGCATCGCCGGTTTATCATCAGCTAAATGCACCAACGAAGACAACTATATCTTTCAGAAATTCATACGCTCTGCGATAGGAACAAATAACGTTGACCACTGTGCTCGCCTGTGTCATGCCTCGACGGTAGCAGGTCTCGCCCGTGCCTTTGGCAGCGGAGCTATGACCAATTCCATCGACGAAATAAAAAATTCACAATGTATTTTCGTAATAGGCTCAAACACATCCGAGGCACATCCGGTAATCGCCCTTTACATCAAAGAAGCGGCTGTTAAAAAAGGTGCCAGGCTGATCGTAGCCGACCCAAGGGGTATCGAGCTTGTTCGCTTTTCCAGGCTGCACCTGCAACAACGTCCCGGCACCGATGTGGCTCTGATAAATGCGATGATGAATGTAATTATTAGTGAGAATCTGCTCGATAGAGACTTCATCGATACGCGAACAGAGAACTTTGAGGCAGTGGCTGAAACCGTAAAAGACATAACGGCGGAAATTGCAGAAAGAATTACTACCGTCCCCGCTGAGAACATTCGACAGGCGGCCCGGATTTATGCCGAAGCCGAGACGGCAAGCATCATTTTCAGTATGGGCATAACTCAGCACACTACCGGAACCGACAATGTACTGTCACTGGCAAACCTTGCCATGCTGACCGGCAATGTCGGCAAAGAATCCGCAGGAGTAAATCCTTTGCGAGGCCAAAACAATGTGCAGGGCGCCTGTGATCTTGGCGCTTTGCCTAATGTATATCCAGGCTATCAATCAGTTGAAGATGCACAAATACAGGCTAAATTTGAAAAGGCCTGGGGCACGAAGCTTCCCGCTAAGACCGGCCTTACGGTTATTGAGATGATTCATGCCATCGAGGCCGGCTCTGTAAAAGCGTTGTATTTAATGGGTGAAAATCCTGCGCTTTCCGATCCGAACCTAAATAGAACACGAAAAGCCCTTGAAGAAGTCGATTTCCTCGTGTCACAGGAAATATTTTTATCTGAAACCGCTCAATTTGCGGATGTGGTTCTTCCATCTTTTTGCTTCGCGGAAAAAGACGGGACATTTACAAATACGGAAAGACGCATTCAGCGCATCCGAAAGGCCTTAAAGCCGCCTGGCGACGCTAAAGACGATTGGCAAATCTTATGCGATATTGCCACTGCCATGGGCTATCCGATGCACTATGACGGTGCCGACAAAATTATGGATGAAATCGCGACAGTGACACCAATCTATGGCGGAATATCTTTTAACAGAATCGATGCGGTAGGTTTGCAGTGGCCATGCCTGGATACAAGTCACCCCGGCACCAAGTTTCTGCACAAGGACAAATTCACCAGAGGCAAAGGTAAATTCCACGCGGTGCGGTTTATCGAGCCTGCTGAAAGTCCGGACGAAGAATTCCCATTTATTTTATCAACCGGCAGGCAGTTGTATCAGTTCCACACGGGGACGCTTACACGAAAATCACCGCCTATCAACCAGAAATCTCCTACGGGCTATGTTGAGCTGCATTATGAAGATGCCGAAAGATATGGGATTGCAGATGGCGATTATGTTGAGGTTTCCACACGCAGAGGCAAGGTTGCCACCAAGGCCAGCGTAGGCAGCCAGGTTGCAAAGGGCTGGCTGTTTATGCCGTTTCATTTTGCTGAGGGTCCTGCCAATATGCTCACTAACGATGCTCTGGACCCGATTGCCAAGATACCAGAATTCAAGGTATGCGCCGCCCGCTTACGGCAGGTCAAAAAACCAGATACAAACCCTCGTCCTTCCCCATCACGGCGGCAGAAATAGCTCGTTAAACTTTTACGGTATTTTCAATGGGTCAATATCCTTGATTTTATCCGCATAGATCTCATAAGGATATTTTTGTAAGAGCTCTTTCCTGTAGTCAGCCAGGATCGTCTCTTTTTGCTCGCCCAACATTCTCCATTTGATACGGTCCTTCATATCAGTGGAGTATTCTTTAATCTCGGCAGGTTTTTTCTCTAATATTTTAACAATTCGCCACTTTAATCCTTCAGCGTAGAAACCCTTTATCGGCCCAACGATTTGATTCGGGTCGCCTTTCCATAAATCTTGGAAGAAAATTCCTTCGGTGCCTGGATAGGTATTCAAAGGTTTACTCTGTTTCTGCAACGAATATTCCGTCTTAGCCGCATCAAAATCCTTACCGCTTTCCAAATCAGCTTTTACTTTATTTGCTGTTTCAAGGTCTGCACACCAAATTTGGTCAATCTTCAGTGTCCTGGGTGTGCCGAACTTCTCCTTGTTTTTCTCAAAGTACGCAACTATCTGTGCTTCTGTCGGCTCATTAACATCCTTGACTTTTTCACTCATTACTTTGCCGAGCAAGCTCATATCTTCGCGCTCTCGCAGTTCTTGCAAGAAATCTTTATCTTTGTCGAACCCGAGTGACTGGGCCTCAGCAACTAAAATCGGCAACCTTAAGTACCTATTTAAAAGATTTTCCACTCCCTTTTCGGTATTCAAATCCTTTGGGCGGCTAGGTGGGGCAATTTCCGTCAAAGCATAGAGCCAATCTTTTACGGTTACCTTTCCACCATCATACGTTGCCAGAACAATGTCTCTCTCTTCAGGCGTCAACTCTTCTTTTATTTGAGTCGTTAGAATCCACCACTGTTTACGCGGCGCCTTCGGTTTATTTAATAACCTGTCGTGGATCTGGGCTGCTTTGGGGAAATTATCGCTGTCATTTTTCAAATGGAACTTTTCACATAACTGATTGTAATATTGTTCAAAAAGTCGTTTGGCCTTTTGCCTTTGAAGCTGCAATTTTGCCTGTGCCTGATTTAGCTTGGGATTGGCTTTTACCTGTTTATCAATTTCCTCTTTTGTCACTTCTAATGCACCCTCCTTGCCTTGTAGATATCTTGACCAAGCCATGTTTGCCAGTTTTCTATCCTTGAATCGATCGATAACAATACTGATTTCTTCGTCTTGAAGATAGCCCTGCTTACGCCCCTCCACAGCCATTGCTTTTTCCGCTATAATTTTCAAAAGCACTTCATTAACGTCAACAGGCCCTACTTGCACATCTAACTGATCATAATTATAGGGATGAATCTCCATCATAAGCTTTTGCTTAAGCTCTTTTTTTATGATGACATAGTCTCCGATCCTGGCAACGACATCCGGCTGCTCAGCCTTTGGCGGCGCCGCTTTTGCAACAGGTTCCTTAGGAACAGGTCCCTTAGGGACAGGCTGCTCTTGCTTCTGCTGCTGGGCTTCTGACACGGCTGCCGCCTGCTCAGACTTTGGTTGGGCTGCCATGGCAGGCTCTGAGGGTTTCGGTTGTTCCTCCGCAGCTTCCGCAGCAGGCTTCTCCTGTTTCTGCTGTTGAGTTTCTGAAACGACTGCCGCCTGCTTGTCACGCGGTCCTTGAGAAACCTTAGTAGAGCAGCCATTATGAAGTATTAACAAAAAGCTCAACAAAGATATAGCCAATCTTACCGGAAGTAGCTGTCGATTAGACATAATACAATCTCCTAATCATTCTTTATTTTCACTTAGCAATATTCTTTTCACCTATTATAGCATTATACTTTATTCTTGCAATTAACTTACGCTTTAATTAATAGTGACCCATAGGTATCACTGGCCAGTCCTCAGCTGGACCTGTCCCGAGTGGGGTCATGGTGTCGAAGGATGTACCGGTTCAACGTCGTCCGTTCATACTCTCTGTCTTCTGTCTTACTATCTCTTTGGCTTACTTTTTCTATCCACTATCAAATAATTACCGTTCAAAAAATCTAACTTTGGCAGTACAATATAGCAAGATTTTTCCTCCAAGTAGTTCTGATTTTATGAAAGATTACAAAGAGGCTGACCCTGTGGAAATTTAGCAAAATGTTACTTTTGCCTTCCTTTGTGCCTTATATATATGGTAACCACAGATAGTGTATCTTTAGGAGAGAATAAAACAGTGAAAACGAATAGACTCTACTGTTTAATTTTGGCGTTAATGCTTCTTGCCGTCGGCTGCAAGAAGAAACCATCCGGAACCACAACACCACTACACCAAGCTGCTTGTGGGATCGACGCCGAGCGGATAAAGGAACTAATCGCAAACGGTGCTAACGTTAATGCGAAGGACAGGAACAGCAGTACTCCGCTGCATTGGGCAGCTCTTTATGGCCGTAAAGAAATGGTGGAAATCCTGCTTGTCAATGGTGCTGATGTCAATTCAAAGAATAAGAGAGGCGAGACACCTCTGCACCAGGCAGTCTGTAGATTGTACCGTCCTCCAGATATACCCAATATAGTTGAGGTTCTTATCGCTAATGGTGCTGACATCAATGCAAAGGATAGAAAAGGCGAGACCCCATTGCATAGGGCAGCCCGTAAAGGTTCCATAGATATAGTCAGGCTCCTCATTCAAGGCGGCGCTGCTGTTAACTGTACGGATCGCTACGGCCTGACACCTGCTGATCTTGCTATTGTGCGAAATAGTAAAGAGATCACCGAACTTCTCATTGCCGAGGGTGCTAATGTCACGCTCCATATAGCTGTATACCTCGGAAACCTAGAAGAGGTCAAAAGACTTGTTAAGTGCAAAGAAGATGCCAACAAAGGTAAGTGTGGCCTCTTACCCTTAGAAATCGCGGTCAGCCAAGGCCATAAAGACGTGGTGGAACTTCTAATTGCCAAAGGCGCCGATGTCAATGAACACGTGCCGCTCTATATAGCAGCCGAAGCGGGATACGAGGATATCGTGGAATTACTCATAGTCAATGGAGCTAACGTAAATCTGAAAGTTTTGGACGACGATACGCCGCTCCACGCGGCTGTCAGAGCAGGCCACACAGGTATCGTGGAATCGCTAATAACGAACGGTGCTGACACCAATGCAAAGAACCGGCACGGCCTTACGCCAATTTTCTATGCAGTTGCAAGTTACAACAAGGATTTAGTGAAACTACTCATAGTCAAAGGTGCTGAAGTTAATACAATAGGTGGTTGGCGCAACAACACACCACTCTCCGAGGCGAACCGCCGTGGGCATAAGGAAATCGCCGAACTACTGCGCAAGCACGGAGCCAGGGAATAATAACTTGATGCTGGATACTCGATACTCGTAACTCGATATGTGATTATTAAGCAACTTCGCTCTTAAGCGAGTTGGCAGAAAATTTTGTAGATTTGTCCCTGCTGTTCTATGTTAAAGTTAATTGGCAGAAACTTTTTTATTATTTCAATATTCGTTTGCAGGTGAGTGGAAATCTTGTTGGTTGTATAACAACCAGCTCTCGAAAGCGCCATGTAAATCAAAAGCTGATCGGCTAAGAAACGATCAATTGCAGCGCCGCTGGCTAAGAAATCTGCGGCCAAACTGACTGCTTCGTTAACAACCGCCTCGGATGGCTTGCCTTTCATTCCAAATGCAGTAAAAACCGTTGTTCGGCTGCTGCCACAAGGCCGAATCATCACACAATTACCAGGGCCATTAGAATCTTTCACCTCGATATGTTCAATATTTTCTATCTTCAGCTTGCTTTGGAGTAAAAGTCTCTCCTGGCGCTGCGCGATATGTACTGGAAGCTTGGCGATATATATTCGTGCATAAATTTGCGGCTTATTGATCGGTTCACAGAGATTGATTATTTGTTTTGGGTCCTCCCGCCAGGGCTTAATATCAAAGGTAATCTCCCCGCCACCGGCAGGAAAGAAGCCATGCTTAATCAGCTTGCAATCTGCCTGAAAGCCAGCAGCAGCAATAGCCGGCACAAAACTCTCGCAAAGAAAATCATACGGCGGAGCCAACGGATTATGGGTCCCGCCGGCAACGGTAACACTTGAAGATTCGTCAGCTAAAAACAATACAGGTAAAATAGTCTGAATTACCAAAGACGCAGAGCCGGCTGAGCCTATGTCAAAATGATACTGGCCCGCCTGCACAGTTCCAGGCTGGAAATCTAAAAACTTTGAACCTATTACAGCACCGTGACATTTGGCGCCGCAGATTCGGCAAGCAGCCCGCACAGAAGCTAAATGCTGTTTAGCCAAACCAGGATTTCGACGAGCAACACGAATGCTCTCCATGCGCAAACTCTTGCCCGTTATGCAAGATAACGCCAGACTCGTCCGCAGCATCTGACCCCCACCTTCACCACTGCTGCCATCAACAAAAACAGTTTCCATACTATTGCCCAGCAATATCTATCGTAACATCTCCAATAACTAGACAACGAATCTGCCAAACATCAAGAGGTGGTGCTTTAACAACTATAACACTATCGCCCTGCAGCCAAGCGGTTATCACACCTATAGCAATATCTATGCCATCCTGATTCCTTAAAGCCACAATCCGATTTATGAAACTCTCACGGCTTGAACCCTGACCAGGCTGGATTGCTATGTTACCTAAGCTGATATTGTAAGTGAGAGCATTATGAAAGTAGCCAACAAATTGACTTCTCCGATAGTTTTGCCTATCTTGTGGCGATTTACACTGTATCTGCTGCGGAGATTTGATCAGCTCAATGTGTAAATCAAAAGACTGTAAACCGGAAAGGATGTCACTCATCTCATCCTGCCGCTGCACAACTAAAATCAAGTTGGGCTTTAATATTCGCTGCAGGTTCCACCACAGAGCAGCCGCTGCTGGGCCGCTGATAAAGCCAGGTGTATCAACTACAATCAGCTCAGCCGCCTTGGATAACTGCCGAACGGCCTGCACGATTGCCGTGGTGAACTGCAAAAGATGACCCATGGGCGTGACATCACCGACGAAGCTGATGCCGTCATGGGTTAGCTTTGAAAAATCGACTTGCTGCTTATCAACAATAGCCCAGCCAACTGTAGTAGGCGGTCCAATGTGCGACTGACCAACATCTGCATCAATAATGCCCACAGGCTGCGTTTTAGCGGAATGACCAACAATAGCAGTTGCCAGAGTTGTTTTGCCAGTATCCACACCGCCAAGGATCAAACAGATGCCGCTTTCAATTATACACCGGCTTGAAAGCTGCTGTGCGATTTTGTCGGCCCAATCCCAATACATAGAAGCTTACACCTTGTAACTATTTGCGACAATAGCCCACCACGACCATATAGATAGGCTCAAGGTGACTTGGCAGTGACAAAACTCTGCTGACACCAAGATCATCAAATGCACCGACAGCGACAGAGCCAAGCCCTAAGGCCTCAGCCTGAAGATGAACGTTCTGAGTAGCGTGACCGGCCTCCATATAAACATAACGAATGCCACGCTTGCCATAGCGCCTCGTTGTTCTGTTAAACTCGGCAGCAAAGACCAGAGTCAGCGGCGCAGCTTCAATAAATTCCTGACCCCACGCAGCCGACACAAGTGCGGAACGTATATCTTGGTCCGTGAGCTTTTCAAGAGCATGTTTGCCAAGCAAATAATGATAAAGACCATTCTCATTCACTACAAAAAGCTCCAGAGGATAGGTTGCTCCTGCTGAAGGTACTGTACGATATTTGCTCTTTGTGTCCTGGCCTTGAGCCACCCATGCTAACTGTCCGATTTGCTCAAGCGTAAGAGACCCAGATCGAAAATCCCGCCAGGAACGCCGAGCAGCAATTGTTTGCTCCAGTGACATTGAGCCATCAAAATTTGGCTTAGGAAGTGTTAAAATTGTACTCATCCCTATGAAAGACCTTTCAAAAAAGAAAGAATTTCCAGAATTTCAACGATTGTTTCATTACGCCCCTGCTGTGCCAAATGAAATAATCTTGTATCGGCAAAATTTTTAACTTCAGAAATTAAACCCGAACCTTTCTGTGCTACGGTAGCCAATACCGACTTGTCGGATGTAAATAGTCGGCGAACCGCTGCTACAAACTTCTTCGATAAACATTCCATCTTGCCAATTTCATCGATAATGAATAACTCAGCGTCACTTTGCTCAATGCCCAAGACCGACACTACGGATTTTTCAAAGCCAATAACATCAACGCCATATTTGCCCACTTTGAAAGGTCCCTTGATGTCAACATGAGCAAGTACTCCAGTCGTACCATCAAGACACATCCAGCGAAAGCCTTTACGCTTGTTACCCTGGCGTATTTCCTGCGTATAAAAGCCTGCTACTTTTTTGCAATTCAGCCTTTCTAAGATTTGCATTACAGTGGTCGTTTTGCCGCAACCCGGCAGACCTGTAATTAAAATTTTGGCGGACTGAGATGACATATCTAACGAACCAAATTCAAATATCGAATTTAGGATTTTCAGGCCTGTTATCTCTGCTCAAGCCAATGCGATGCCATAATTGCAAAATCCTTGAAGTCCACTTTGCAGTCGCCGTTGATGTCACCAGCGATAATAGTTTCACAGACCGGCTCACCAAAATAACTTTTGCTCGCTTCGCTTGTGCCGCCGTAGGCGCCCATATTGATAATCCCGCCATTTGGAAACGGCTCAAAAGCGACAGGACTATTCGGGTCGCCAGCGTCGATGCAGAGACTCGTCACATCGTCACTCGTCCATCGTCCTTCGTTTGAGACCCATCTTCCAGCCTGAGACTTCAGGTGATAATCACTGCTATTAAGGTCAGCAAATTGCGGGTCGAAATCAATGTTACCTTGGTCCCATGTAAAAGTCGAATGAGTCCCGGAGACCGATATACCATCCCGGCCGCCGTCAATGTCGCAGTATTTGATTGTTATATGTGAGCCAGTATCTTCGATTTCTGTATTTGAACTATCAGCCAGAGTGACAGGTTGGGGACAATCCCAGATGATACAATTAATCACAGTAGCAGTTCCGCCGCCGGGATTTAAGCGATACGGCGGCCCCCATCTGCCCAAATCGAAAAGCCTAAGTCCCCTGCCACAACCGACAATTGTGTTGTTCACAATAAGAGCCTGGCATGAATTCTCCACCGCGATGCCGGCAGTACTACAATTATAGATT
>CAZVUF010000098.1:0-9382 GCA_964629355.1 uncultured Pirellulales bacterium
CAACCCAGTCAAGTATGTTTTGCACGAAGTAATCGCCGACTTCCGGCTGGTCGTGGTCGAGGTCTGGTAAGCCTGAGAGCCAGCCTTCTTTAGCGTCACCACTACGGTCTGCATTAAAATGGCGGGGCTCAAACCTTTTATAAGGATATCTTTCATATCCTGGCGTATGGTAGCCGGTGTGATTTACTACGATATCCAGAATCACTTTAATTCCTGCATTATGGAAGGTCTCCACTAATTCTCTAAGGTAGGCTCTGCTTCCTTCAGCCAATTCGGGCTTGGCGCTATAAAGGTGCGGGTCCACCCGCTCAAAATCCATCGCCCAGTAGCCGTGATAGCCGGCGCTGTCGTAAAAGTCGATAATGTTTACATATACAGGCGTCAGCCAGATTGCAGTGGCTCCGAGGGTCTGCAGGTATGGTATTTTATTCTTGAGACCCGCAAAGTCACCGCCATGAAAGGCTTGGGGATTTGCAGGATCGACGTCCCGGTCGTTATTGGGATCGCCATTGCAAAAACGATCCGTAATCACAAAATAAATCACATCATCCTGTGTTAACATGGTTCACCTCAATCTTCACAGATATTGTAATATTCGTTTGCTACTGCTTTTTCGGATATCCCACCGATTGTGCGAGGATGACCCTCTGCTCGGCTCGCAGCTTCATAACCTTTGCCAGAGCTGGCTTATCAATCAGCCCACGCACAACGGTCGCTAATCCTTCGGAAGCACAGTATAGATAGACATTCTGGCTGATGAAGCCCGTGTTAGCAGCCGAATAAAAAACCTTATCGTCTTCTGTCGAATCTCCCATCTTCGCGAAATCTGCCACATAGATAAGGTTCACAGGCACATCCGGCACGAACTCCTGAATCCCAGTCGCAGCACGGATGTCTTTTGCCAGAATCGGCTGCAACGTGTGTGTCTTTGCCTCATAGAAGTAAAGGCCGTCGGCCATTGCGACATAGACATCGATTTCCTGCCGATTCCGCGCGGATGGTGCTGTACGTCTTTTCGAATCCGGCCGATTTATTCCGAAAGCTGCCCAGAGCAAATTTGAAAGCGCCTGTGGAGGCAATTTCTCGGCACTGAATTCGCGCGAAGATTTTCTATCCTTCAATACCTGCATTAAGGGCCTGCCGCCATCCGTTTGCGGCGGCAAAAGCTGGATCGGCTTGAACTCCGGACCTGTGCTGATTTGCGAATTAGCAGCCGAAATTAAAGTGGTGCAAATGATTAGACCAATCAATGCTAACACGGTGAACAGAAATAATCTTTTACTCATAATACATCTCCTTTGAGTTTGATAATTATTTATATATTCACTGACTTTTAAATTTATACCTTCGACATATGTAAGGTAGGGTGGGCTTCAGCCCACCATTTTGCTAAATGCCATTATACATCAGTGGAGTATCTCGAAGTGCAATAGCCACCAACGATAACGACCCACGTAAATGTCATTAGGATCGTCCGTAACTATCCTACCCTTACGCATCTCCACAGCGCCTGAATCATCAGTGTAATACCCAATCCAATTCTTCCTATCTCGGACGGCGCAATTAACAAGTTTTTGGGGCGTTTCTTGGACACCTGGCATCCAGTAGATAATTGTCTGCATTAATGGATTGACCTTGTATATAATCCTGTTTAAGGGTATTAGGTTTCCATCCTCTGCTCTCATTGCAGGATAACTTCCTATCTCCGTAGGAAAGATTTCAGGCCATACAATAAACCAACAGATTAAGATTATACCAATGAGTATCCCACCAACGCTTTCGACAGCCTTCTTGGTGTGTTTTTCATTTTCCATATCTTGAACCTGAATATCCTCTCTATATGATTTACAGGTTTATTAAAATTTTTTTGGTGGTCTCATCAGAGGTGTATTTTCCCGCTTTCGCAGGTGCTATTATGGTCGGAATTGTCTTGTCGGACAAGATGAAAAATAAAAATAAAAAGCAAAAAGTTCACCTATCGGCACCACAGAAGACTGCCCTGCCCACCCATCCTTCGTTAATACTACGGAGGGTAAGCAGGTGGCAGGGCTAATCGTCTATTGCCTTGTGAATATTACCTCCAATATTAGTCCATACTTTCCTTCGGATGTAGGATTTTCCATTCTTAAAATCACTTTGTCCTTATCCACTTTTCTGAAAGTTTGTATCAACAAGGTGTCATGCCAATTCATAAACAAAGTGTCATCATTTATAAAATTGCACGTTGCATTTAGAAAACTGCCCGAATTTTCGAACCACCAATATCTATAAACTCCCGCCTTTTCATCCCAGGCAAAAATTCCATGTGCTTTTCCTACTTCGTCCGGAGTCGTTGAAATAGTGCACGAGTAATCGAAAAAAACATACTTATCATCCAGGGCCCTTTTGAATGTCCCTGTCCCGGAGCCTGTTGCAGCTTCGCTTAACGCGCTTTTGGGAATCCTGTATTCTAAGTTCCAGTCTCCTAATAAAAAATCAAATTTTTCCATCACATTTCCCTGTTTTGCCATTGATTTCTCCATACTCTCGTTTTTCTTCTCGTTATTGTGTGATGCTAACAAAAATGAAGGCAGCATTAAAAATATAATAAGAAACTTACAGATTTTCATCTTAATTTCCTCATTCAAAATAATCTCTTACAGCTTGTCATTGATGAATAGTATGCAGCAGGGCCACTTGGCTTTCAATTCTGACATCCACCTCTCAACAACCTCTCTTTCATCATCCTGAGTTTTAACAAAAAGCCCTGCTTTGCGAGCACCGCAGCGCATGTGCTCCAGAAGCTCGATCCTGCACTGGCCGAACTGCCGACATGAGGTACAGTCCTCAAAGCCTTTTTCCATGGCGCAGGTTCTGATCTCGCAGTTATCTCTGCCGCCGCCTTTGATGCATCCTGCACACAATTGGCTCTTCTGTATTGACTCAAGCCCTTTGTAGAATTCGTCGAAATCAAAATCCTTGGGAGCCCAATCTTTCAGATCATACGCATTTATAAGCTCTTTGTACCTTTTGGTCAGCTCCCGCAAGGTGCCATTACCCACTACACAGCTTCCACACCAGATACCGCAGAAGCCAATTTGGTTCTTCACATTCTCAAAAGCATTAGTATCCTGATTTTCTTTCATTTCCAATCCCCTTCAAGGGTGTGAACTCCCGCTTATGTTAATGATATTGTGATAAGCATTGTCGGTAAAAGCAAGGAAAAATATTGCATTGAAATCGCAGGCAAAATAAACTTATTCCTCGTAACCTTCGTATAGTAGTGATAGACTCATTCCTCCTGCAAGGGCTATAATACTGTACCAGTAATAAAGGGCTATAGAAATGAAAACGATTAAGTATAGTTTTATATTAGTGTGTACAATGACAGCCATCGGCTGCTTTGGCCAAGAACAAAAAATGTCAGACGAAAAAAGCGATACAAAAGCAATCGTGGAAGGAAATAATAAATTTGCGATTGACCTTTATGCAAATCTTCGAGAACAACAAGGCAATCTTTTCTTTTCGCCATATAGTATTTCCACAGCCTTAGCGATGACTTACGCTGGCGCAAAGGGACAAACAGAATCGCAGATGGCTAAAGTGCTGCACTTTCCGACGCCGCCTAATGAAGCTACTACCACACTAACAAATGAGCAAAAGATGCAGTTTCATTCTGCGTTTGGTAAAATCGTGAAGGATTTGAATGCCAGAGGCGAAAAGGGCCGCTACGAGCTTACCGTTGCTAACGCGCTGTGGGGACAAAAAAGCTATGAATTCCTAAAGGAATTTTTAGAGCTTATCAAAGCCAACTATGATGGGCAGCTCAACGAGGTAGATTTCGTAGAAGCTACTGAGGCCGCGCGCAAGACCATAAACGCCTGGGTGGAACAAAAAACCAAGGACAAGATAAAAGAGTTGATTAAGCCGGGCGTGCTGGATGCAATGACTCGGCTGGTCTTGACCAACGCCATTTACTTTAAAGGTAACTGGGCAAGTCAATTCAAAGAAGAGCAAACAAGAAACGCCCCATTTACTTTGCTGAACGGCGACAAGGTTGAAGTGCCAATGATGAACCAAACGGGACAATTTCCATACGCCGAGACCGAAAGTTTTCAAGCCCTTGAATTGCCATACGTGGATAATGAGCTATCTATGATTGTCTTTCTTCCGAAAGAAATAGATGGCCTTAAGGAATTCGAACATGAATTTACACTGGACAACCTGTCGCAGTGGCTGAGCAAGCTGCACAAGCGCGAGGTCATCGTTTTTATTCCGAAGTTCAAGATGACCAGCGAATTCAGCTTAGCTTCGGTGCTGAAATCGATGGGAATGACGGACGCTTTTATGCCGAACACAGCAGATTTCTCAGGAATGACCGGTAAAAAAGACCTTTGCATTTCAGCGGTGATTCACAAAGCATACGTCGATATAAACGAGGAAGGCACCGAAGCAGCGGCTGCGACCGCCGTGACAATGAAACTGACAGCAGTCGGGCCCAGCCAGACACCGGTTTTCCGGGCTGACCATCCGTTTGTATTCCTGATTCGTGACAATCAAACCGGCAACATCTTATTCATAGGCCGAGTGACGAATCCGAAAGCATAAGCAGAAAACTGTCAGTCTTTTTTCAATACGTAATAACCTGGCTTCATGTGCCGGATTGTATAATCGCCGCTCTTCCATTCGAAAAACATATACTTTGAGCCGTCTATCTCTTTAATCAGATACTTTGCAGCCATTTTGTCACCGGAATGAAGAATAAGTCCCTTTGTCCAAGTAAAGGCCCAATTGGTCTTGCCGCTCTCGAGGATAATCAATTCCTTCAAATACAAGTCACCTTTGAACTCTTGATTGCCGGGTTTAAAGTCCTCCATATTATCGACGAAGTCAACGCTCTTCCATGTTCCCAGTGCCTCCAGGTCATTCACAAAGGGATAATCAATTTTATCAACGATGCGTCCGTTTTCATCTATGGTACTTGTCGGAGGGATATCGGCTTTTTTGCCGAACATCGGCTCGGATTTCACAGTATCGAGAGAGACTTTCTTCAGAACATAATATTTCGGCTGTCTATGCCGAATCGTATAATCGCCGCTTTTCCACTGGAAAAACAGGTACTCAGTACCATCCATTAATTTAATCTCGTAAGTACTTGCAGTTTTTTGCCGCGCATTAAGTACCAGACCTTTGGTCCAGGTGAATAAACCCCCGGTGATCTTTCCGCCCTCTTCAAAAATCAAGTGATTCAGCCAAAGCTCACCTGCCCAGCTTCTTTTGTCCGGCTTAAGAGCCTTGATTGTTTCAACAAAATCGACGCTCTTCCATGCACCAATCACATTGGGGTCGTTCACAAACGAATAGTCAATCTTATCTACGATGCGTCCATTCTCGTCGATAGTGCTCGTAGGTGGGATATCAGCTTTTTTCATCACTTTACCGCCGCCGTCGCTGTAGTCACTGCGGGTCATATATATAGCCAACAACTTGTAATCTGCAAACCATAGGCGAACGTCCTGGTCGGTCCGCGCATAATAGCAGTGACCTTTTCGACCGTTGATATCCTTATAGAGAACGCCGTCCTCAAACTGGTTTTCCTGATCTTCGATAATTGTCGTGGGCTTACTGATCACACCAAGGGCCTGCTCAAGAGAGTCACCCACTCGAAGTTTGCCATGCCAGACGTAACCTGTTCCCGGGCCTTCATGCCGCAATTCAATAACCTGATTATTAGAGATGAGTATATGAAAATCGTTTGGATAAACAATTACGTAACGGCTGGGCAAATTGTCCTTATCGAGAATTTGGCTTCCCCATATATATTTTGTGGGTTCACCGAAAATCTTAATCACGTCGTTGAGGTTTGCCTTATCGATATCCAATTGCGCAATCTTGTCACCGATGTTTGCGTATGTAATTGTGGTTATCAGCACCAGCACCAAACCAGCAATCAACCAATTGCAAAAGCTCTTTCTAAACATTTTTAATTCTCCTTTCGCATTAAAAGTTATATTTTTATCCGCACAATAAACCCATCATTTGTCAGCAGAGAGATTAATCAGAGGATTGTTAATCTTTTTTCAATACGTAATACTTTGGCTTCATTCCCCGAATCGTATAGTCTCCGCTTTTCCATTCAAAGAACATATAGATTGATCCATCCATCTCTTTGATTATATACCTGCTGGCGGTTTTACTGTTTGAATCCAACACAAGTCCTTTGGTCCAAGTTGTCCAGTCATTGGCTGTTTTGCCGCCGGGTTCAAAAATGAGCTCTTTTAGAAACAGCTCGTCGGCCCTCCAATGCTTTCTATCGGGACTGAACTGCTCCATTGTGTCAACAAAATCAACGCTCCTCCAGGTCCCAATCACCTCAGGGTCATCGACAAACGGGTAATCAATTTTATCTACAGTCCTGCTCTCAACATAGAGCCTGCCTTCGACTTTCTTTAGTACGTAGTAACTTGGTTTCGTATGTCGGATTGTATAATCGCCGCTTTTCCACTCGAAGAACATATACTTTGTGCCATTTATATCTTTAATCAGATACTTAGAAGCCGTTTTACTACCGGCGTTAAGAATAAGTCCCTTAGTCCAGGTAAAAGCCCAATTTGTCCTGCCGTTCTCAAGGATAAACAATTCTTTCAAAAATAAATCACCTTTGAAATCTTGAGTGTCGGGCTTGAAATCCTCCACATTTTTAACGAAGTCAACGCTCTGCCATGTCCCGAGCACTTCCGGGTCATTCACAAAGGGATAGTCAATCTTGTCAACGATGCGCCCCTTTTCATCTATGGTACTTGTTGGAGGTATATCAGCCTTCCTGCCGAGCATCGGCTCAGATTTCACGCTCTCAAGGGACACTTTTTTCAAAACATAGTATTTAGGCGTTTTATGTCGAATTGTGTAATCTCCGCTTTTCCACTGGAAGAATAAGTAGGTTTCGCCGTCGATTTCCTTTATTTCGTATGTACTTGCCGTCTTGCTCCGCTCATTGAGCACAAGCCCTTTTGTCCAGGTAAACAGGCCGCCGGCAATGTCACCACCTTCTTCAAATATCAGATGATTCAGAAAAAGCTCACCTTTCCAGCTTTTTTTGCCAGGCTTGAAATCCTTCTCTTTTTTGACATAATCGACACTCTTCCAGGCCCCGATGACTTGAGGGTCATTAACAAAAGGATAATCAATTTTATCTTCAATCCTGCCCTGTTCTAACGCAAGAATTTGTACCTTGTGGGACGTCATCATGGATAATAAAATCACAGCAGAGATGATAATGACGGCAGCAAGACCGACCCATAATAGATATTTCCATTTAGCACTTTGGTTCATGCGGATAGAATCCGGCTCGAGCAACTCGGCATAATCAGAGGCCGGACCCATGTCAGTGATAATAGCCTGGAAATTCTCCAAGATTTGCTCATCAGGTTTAAGCTCAGCGAATCGCCTGTCCAGATGTGAGCGGACATCTTCAAGAACATCATTTTTGCGTGGATGTTTCACCGAGGACAACGCTTTTTCAATCTGACGCAGATATTCTGTCTTTAAGTTCTCCCATGTTTTTTGTTCTGAGGTCATTTGTAAGTTCCTTTCCTGATATCTTGTAAACCTTCGATAATCTGATCCCAATGCGCATTCATATCAGCAAGTATTTTTTGGCCGAGTTTGGTCAGTTTGAAGTATTTTCTCGGTGGCCCATCTGGTGAAGCTTCCGAATAGTTTTTTACCAGGCCGTCCGTTTGCAGGCGGGCGAGAATGACATAGATATTACCCTCACGCATTTTCAATCCCTTGATTTTCTTGAGGGTCTGGACCATGTCGTAGCCGTGACACTGGTCATGACGGAGCAAATTCAAAATGACGATGTCAAGCAGACCCTTGCGAAGCTGAGTTTGCCAATTATTTAGATTCAAGATTCAATTCCTTTCAAATTAGCTATAAATTGTGTTTAAGATTGTTTATAGTATACTATATATCAGTATAGTAAAATGTCAAATCTAAAAGTGAAATTCTTTAAAATTTTTTTGCATTATTTTAGGCACGAATAAGTTTTTCTCTATTTATTAGCCTAAAATGCTGGTTTTATCTCTAAAAAGATAGGTAAAAGTTTAAGAATGCAGTTGTGTACACATCTAATTATATGCAATATGGCATGGGAATATGGAATTGACCAGTCAAGAATGTAAAGAATTTAAGCAACTGATTAAAACCAGCGGGACATTGGATAGACATAAGTCCCAACATCAGTATCAGTGTAAGATAGACGATGATGGCTCAGCACGCCTGATGGCCTTAGCGTGCAACAAGTCGCTGGATACATAGACTTTTTTAGAACCCAGTTTCAAGATTCCACGCATCGTGTCGAAGTCGGGGGGGGACTTACCTTTTAATCAAAGTATTCGTCTTTGGGGTCGAAAGATGGGATGCAAACGTTGGCGATTCGCATCCTTCCGACAGCACGATGCCGACAGAGCGGCTTGATAAAAACAGCAATCAAGGGTTTGACAGGTACCAATTTACCATCAAGCTCAATTGCACCATGACCTTCGAGAACCAGATAAATCTCCGTTAGTTTCTTGTGATAATGAGTTTTGGTATCTTCTGTAATTTCAACTATGTGCAGCGTCGCTGTTGGATTATCGGGACTGACAAAGGCCCGCTGGGTATAGCCGCAGGAACATTCTTGGACTTCTATTTCATCGAAATTTGCAATAATATAATTGGCCATGTTTCACCCGTCAAAAAAGGCTATTGAATTCTTCATAATCTTCCTGTATATTCTGCAGGAATACAGCAATTTTATCAATATCTTATAGAGTTTTTACGGGAGTATTTGCGATGAGTTCGAAACCTAATGCGATTGTGGCTCAATCCGGTGGTCCAACCGCTGTAATTAATTCGAGTGCCTGCGGCGTAATCCAGGAAGCAAAAAAATCCGGTAAAATCGGCCGTGTAATAGGCGCGGTCAACGGCATCTTGGGTGTCCTGAAGGAAGATCTGTTCAACCTATCGGCTGAAAGGCCTGAGACCATCGAAGCATTAAAGCAAACACCCGCAGCAGCCTTCGGCTCATGCAGATACAAATTAAAATCACTCGAAGATTCCAGAGCAGACTTCGATAGAGTGCTCGATGTTTTCAAGGCCCACAATATCCATTATTTTTTCTACGCCGGCGGCAACGACTCCATGGATACAGCCGACAAGGTCAACAAATTAGCTAAAGATGCCAGCTACGAGCTGACCTGTATCGGCATTCCCAAAACAGTGGATAATGATCTTGCATTCACCGACCATTGCCCGGGCTATCCGAGCGTGGCTAAATATGTCGCTACCTGTGCGATGGAGGCGGGTCGAGATACCGAGGCGATATATACGTCCGATACCTGCACAATTTTAGAAGTAA